>JANNSS010000385.1:0-4015 GCA_031402955.1 Saprospiraceae bacterium | reverse complement strand
CAAACACTCGAAGGGAATCCTGCTATCATTCATGGTGGACCATTTGCAAATATTGCTCAGGGTACCAATTCAATCATCGCTTCGAAGACAGCGATGTCGCTTTGCGAATATGTAGTGACAGAGGCAGGCTTTGGTGCGGACCTTGGAGCAGAAAAATTCCTTGATCTGAAATGCCCGGTTGCCGGACTCAAGCCTAAAGCAATAGTTCTTGTAGCCACTATTCGTGCACTGCGCCATCATGGGGGTGCGAAGAAAGAAGAGTACAATACACCTGATCTGGCCAGGGTGCAGAAGGGATTTGAGAATCTTGAAAAACATATTGAAAACTGCAAAAAATTTGGACTCTCACCGGTCGTGGCAATTAATAGTTTCATTTCGGATAGCGATGAGGAAATTGCCTACGTACAGCAAAGATGTCAGGAGCTGGGCACCAAAGCTGTGCTTTCCAAAGGTTGGGCCAAAGGTGGAGAAGGCACAAAAGAACTTGCGCAGGCTGTAGTCGATGTGATCGAATCCGGTGTTAATCAATATCATCCGCTCTATGACTGGAGCTTATCAATCGAAGATAAAATCAAAACTGTCGCCACAGAAATCTACGGTGCTTCCCATATCGAATATTCCGCCAAGGCAAAAACGCAGCTTAGAGAATATGCAAAACTAGGCTTTGATAAATTTCCAATCTGTGTTGCCAAGACACAGAAATCTTTTTCAGATGATGAGAAGAAGATCGGCAGGCCGACCAATTTCACTATTACGATCCGTGAATTTGAAGTAGCTGCCGGTGCCGGCTTTGTGGTTCCGATCCTCGGAGAGATGATGCGTATGCCTGGATTGCCTGCGGTACCTGCTGCGGAAGGAATGGATATAGATAATGAAGGTAATATAACGGGACTTTCATAAGTGAAGAGTGAAGAGTGAAAAGTGAAAAATGAAAGGCTGAGGCTAAGGCGAAGGAAATTGTTGAGGAAAGTATATTTTAGTTTTCATCATCAATATTTTTTACGGCATCAGGATGCATCTCCCGTTGCATCTTCGCGAAACTATTGGCCATGCGGATGCCTGCATAAATGGCCAGTAGCATGATCAATGCGGCGACGATCAGGCCATACACATCAGGCAGTCCCAGATAGGCAATTCCTGCGAGAATCACTCCAATCAGAAGGGGAGAGAAGGCCAGTCTGCACCAGACGATGATTTCCATGATGAGAGTTGTAATGTTCATAGCGAATTAACCTACGTTTAATGACTTTATAAATTCAATCAAACTATCACCAGGTTGGTATATGTCTCTTGTAAGTTAGAAATTGTTTTCAATTGAAATAGCGATAAATTTCAGAGTACGCCGATCGCGTCTGATTATACGACATCTCATACGCTCTGCCTGAGACATTTTCCACCGGACCAATTGCCGACTGCCAATTGTCAATTGCTTGGTGTCAATTGCCCGTTGCCGATTGCCAATTTCCAATTGTTTCTTGAACCTCTTCAGTATTCTAGGATTTTGAATCCTCCAAATTGCCCCGGCTTTCAAGCCGGGGTGTCGATGAGCGTAAGAATGGGGCTTTAGCCCACAAATAATTCCTCTTGTGGCTGAAGCCAAAATCCTTCTTGATGCTACACCCCCGGCTAAAGCCGAGGGCAATTGAACACTTTAATTAATAAACACTTTCTCCTCCTTGGCCTCTTTAGCCTTTTCGGTCCCCTTCGCCTCAGCCTTCGCCTCAGTCTTTTTTGTTTTAGATCATCCAATCAAATGATCCACGTCATTTCATAGCGATTCAAATACCTTCAAATTTGAGACATCAAACAAGTTAATTTAACCTTCTAAATTTTAAACGCCATGTCACTCATGAAATGGAATGAACCGGTAAAAGGGATGGGGAAAAGGAACTGGGTTGAAAACTTCTTTACAGAAACTGAGGATTTTCTCAAAAACTGGAACTGGGATATGAACAATGGTGTCCCTGCTATCAATGTCAAGGATGAAAAAGATATGTTCATCATTGAGGTAGCTGCTCCGGGAATGAAGCGGGAAGATTTCAAGGTTGAAGTAGATCGGGGAGTTCTGATGATCAGTGCTACTAGAGAGGAAAAGAAAGAAGAAAATACTGAAAACTTCAAACGGCAGGAATTTAGCTATCGCAATTTCAAGAGATCCTTCTGGCTACCGGAAAATATAATGGCAGATCAAATTGCCGCCCATTATGAAAATGGTATCCTGGAATTGAAAATGCCTAAAATGGTAAATATCCCTGAAAAGGTGAAGACGATAAAAGTGGTGTGATTTCAAATTGCCGGGGTTCGGTGACGGGCCCCGGTTTTTTAATTTATGGGACATACCGTAATTTTACAGAAAAACGACATGGATTCCAGTAAGCCTGTTTCTACGATTATGACCCGCACCCTGGTAGTCATTAAACCAAGTGATCCCATTGAAGTGGTGCACAATCTCTTTGAAAAGAACAATTTTCATCACATGCCTGTTGTCGATCGTACTAAACTGGTAGGCATTATTTCCAAGACTGATTATCTCAAGATTCGTCATATGCTGGCCACCACGTGGTCAGGTGAAACAATTTGCCAGGAGATGTACAAGGATATGATTGCGGAAGATATCATGACCCGTGAGCCATTGACCATCGAACCTGCAGATACCATTGGCCTGGCTGCAGATATTTTCAGGGCTAATGCGCTGCATGCGCTTCCTGTCATCGAAGACGGAGAGCTCGTGGGGATTGTAACCTCGCATGATTTGTTGACATACGCATATCAGGAAGCCTTTTAATCCTGATTGTTGATATAGAGTCTTACTTTCAAATAGATCTCAAATGGATAAGCGGATTGAAGTAAAGCACATTATGACCACTGATCTCATCACAGCAGATCCGGATGAGACCATTGATGCCATAAGGCATAAATTGATGGCCAACCATATCCAGCATATTCCAGTGGTGGAGGGTAAAAAAATCCTGGGCATCATCAGCAAGGGAGATATGCACCGGATGGAACATCACTTTACATTGTTCCATTCCGAAAAAGCATTGGAGAGTAATCGCCAGATTTTTTCGACCATCCTGGCGGCAGAAATTATGACAAAGTCACTTGTCAAACTCAAGGATACTGATTCTGCTACGATCGCCGTCGATCTATTCAGGGAGAATATGTTCCATGCCTTGCCGGTCATCAATGATAAAGACCAGTTGGTGGGCATGATCACTCCGCTTGACCTCCTCAGATATGCTTATGATGAAGTCAAAGTCATCCAGCATTGAAAAACCTAGTACCGTAAATCTGCGAGTTTCTGTACAGCCTGAATGATGATATCAGAGCCCTGAATGGAAACAAGTCCCTCTTCTTTAAATTCAGAAAGACAACGAATGATTGTCTCTTTAGCCGTGCCGGCCATACTGGCCAGGTCCTCCCGGGCTACCGGGATCACAGCTGAATCGTTATCTGCATAAAACGCATACAGGTCCACAAGTGTAGCTGCCAGTTTCATGCGGACGGAGCCAAATGCCTGAAGCAATAATTTTTCATCGGCCTGCACCTGGTAGGATGCCATCTGCTGGAGGAAATAAAAAGCGGTAGAAGGATCATGTAGTACGTAGGAAATAAAATCATCCTTTTTGATGGGAATGACTTCCAGATCTTCAAATGCTTTGACGGTCTCCTGGTATTTTGTTCCTGCGAAGGCGGATGCAACACCGATAATGGCCGGATGTTGATAGAGTCTGGTGACCACTTCTTTGGCGTAGTTATCAATCTTTGTAGCGATAGCTCTGCCGGATTTAATCACAAATACATAGCGGCAAGTCTGACCTTCTGCAAAGAGCAGATCTTTTTTACGGATCATGCGGGGCTCTCCGTCCAGGAGTGGTTCCGGAAGTGCACGAATGATTTGATCCCCTGTAGACAGATTAATGATGGAAGGAGAAGCACTGGCAGTCGTAGCATGATTTTTATGCTTCCTGATACGTATTTCAATCGTATCGAGAAGTTCAACGTCATCAAAGGG
>JANNSS010000384.1:0-16675 GCA_031402955.1 Saprospiraceae bacterium | reverse complement strand
CAGGTTCTGGTGGCGCATGGCCTGTTTCTTCTGACAGAGTTGTGTGGGCTATTGCAGCCTGGGAGATCTATAAAGTGACCGGCGAACAAGCATGGCTTGACGAAATCTATCCAATTATAAAAAATTCACTGGAGGATGATTACAAGACACTGCATGATCCAGAGACCGGATTGTATGCGGGTGAATCATCTTTCCTTGACTGGCGTGAACAAACGTATCCGAAGTGGATGTCCAATATGGATATTGCCGTGTCGCAAAACCTCGGGACAAATGTCTTGCATTATCGTGCTAACAGGATTATGGCTGAGATGGCTGCACTCAAAGGCGGAGTAAGTGATGCGTATACCAAACGTGCGGATGACATCAAAGCAGGTATGAATCGATATTTATGGTTGGAAGATAAAGGATACTATGCCCAATACAAGTATGGTCGTCCACATCTGATTGTCTCCCCGCGCTTCGAGGCACTGGGTGAAGCTCTTGCTGTTTTGTTTGACATACCGGATGCGGACAGAGCGGCTTCCATCATATCCAAATCTCCAGTGACAGAATATGGGGTGACCTGCATCTATCCGCAGATCCCTGGCATACCACCTTATCACAACAATGCGATCTGGCCATTTGTACAATCGTATTGGAATCTTGCAGCCGCAAAGACAGGTAATGAGCAAGTGCTCGTGCATGGACTGGCGAGTATCTATCGTGCAGGTGCTTTCTTTCTCACCAACTATGAAAATATGGTGGCACAGACAGGTGATTTCCTCGGCACAGAAATCAATTCTGATCGCATGCTGTGGAGTATGGCTGGAAATCTTGCGATGGTGTATCGTGTATTCATGGGCATGTCCTTTGAAACAGATGGTCTGCATTTTCATCCGGTGGTACCAAAAGTGTATGGTGGAACCAGAACCCTTTCTAGTTTCAAATACAGACAAGCGACGCTGGATATCACGGTTAGTGGGTATGGAAATATCATCCAAAAAGTATCGATGGATGGAAATGAATTGGAAGGGGGATTTGTGCCTGCTGAGCTGACAGGTCATCATACCATTGCCATCGAGATGACAGCGCCTAAAAAACCAGCGGTGGAAAAGGGAATCAACAAAGTAGGTAACCATTTTTCATTGGCGGCACCACAATTGATTAAGGACAGTACACAATTGACATGGGGTGCTATTGAAAATGCAAAATCGTATCACGTATTCAGGAATGGTAAGCTGATGGAGCATACGACAGACACTTTTTATAAAGTGGCCGATTGGGCATATGCTGAATTTAAAGTCAGTGCCACTGATCAATTGGATTTTGAATCCTTCACTTCTGAGCCATTCGTCTTATCAAAGCATGAAATCAAGTTGGAACTTGAACAAATCGTAACTGCTTCAAAGTTCCCGTACACCAATTATGCTGGAAATGGGTTTGTTGAAATTTCGACAACAACAAACAAAGTCATTGAATGCAAAGTCAACATCGAAAAAGCAGGTGACTATCTCATAGATGTTCGTTATTCCAATGGCAGCGGGCCCTGGAATACAGACAACAAATGCGCTATTCGAAGTCTTAAGGTCAATGATGTCTATAGCGGAGTATTGGTTTTCCCTCAGCGCGGACAAGATGAGTGGTCAGACTGGGGCTTTTCAAACAGCCGGAAAATGAAATTAAAGGCAGGGGAGAATATCATCAGTCTCACTTTTGAGGATTGGAATTATAATATGAATGTGGAGGTTAATACGGCGATGGTGGATTACTTAAGGGTTATCAGGGTAAACTAGTGGCTCCCCTTCCCTATCTTTACAATACACTAAAAAGACCACATGGTCATCATCGTATTCGGATTGCCAGGTTCAGGGAAAAGTTATTTCGCCTCACGACTGGCCATGCACCTGGAGGCAGAGTATGTCAACAGCGATGAGCTCCGGATGCATATGCTTGCAGAAAGGAAGTATTCGGAAGCAGAAAAGCAGCGGGTGTATGATGCGATGTTGTCGCGCATGTCAGACGCTCTTGCGAGCAAGAAACCCATCGTGCTGGATGCCACTTTTTACAAGAAATCGATACGGCGTAGGTTTGAGCAGGCGGCAGCGGCATGCCAGGAATCAATCATCTATATCGAAGTCACCGCTCCTGAAGATATTATAAGAGATCGTTTGCAAATTCCGCGCACCTACAGCGAGGCCGATTATGATGTATACCTGAAACTCAAGAAGTCTGCCGAACCCCTCACCCGTGATCACCTGGTACTGGTATCCACCAACAATAACATTGTGTCGATGCTCCACGAAGCGCTACACTATATTGAAACACACCCATGAACCAGCGGATCATTGAGCGCATATTGAGCGAAGGAATATTTCCACACCCGTTCCCGGGCCGGCAACTGGTAGAGACCCACTTGTCCTATATCGTGCTCGGCAGGTCATTTGCTTATAAGTTCAAGAAAGAGATTAAATATTCCTTTCTGGATTTTTCTACGATGGAGCAACGGAAATATTTTTGTGAACGGGAGGTGCTGCTCAACAACAGGTTTACCAAAGGCCTTTACCTGGGCGTTGTAACCGTCAGACAGCATGGATCTGAAATCCGGGTGGACGGCACAGAAGGAAAGGTGATCGATTACGCCATCAAGATGAAACGGCTGAAAGATGACCGGCAGATGCACCGCATGCTGGAGCGCAACCAGGTAACACAAAAGCATATCGGGGATATTGCATCCAACCTTCGAAAATTTCATCAGCATACCACGATTATTCACAAACCCTTTGACCGGGCAGTGTTTTCTGCGCGGTTCAATGATCTCCAATCTGTATCAGCTTTTATCGGGACAGCCCTGGGTCCTGCAGCAGCCGATATCATCTCAAATGCCGTTCGTAAGTCGGATGCTTTCCTGAAAAGCCATCAGGACTTTTTTGCAAAGCGTGTAGATGACGGTTGGGTCAGGGACTGCCATGGCGACCTGCACTCGCGGAATATATTTTTATACGCCCGACCCATCCTGTTTGATTGTATAGAGTTCAATGACGAGTTTCGGCAGATCGACATCCTTGATGAGCTGGCTTTCTTTTGCATGGATTTGGAAGCGGCAGGGTTCGGTGACCTGAGCAAATCATTCATGACGTTTTATTTTGCAAAAGATCAGGCTGGCTTTGGCAAGGAGGAACAAATGCTATTTACGTATTACAAAGCCTATCGTGCCAATGTCCGCGCCAAGGTCAATGCCTTGCGGGCCCTGCAGGCAGAAGGTACTGTCCAGCAGCAGAACCTCGCCGATGTGAAGAAATACCTTGATTTATTGGATCAATACATGAGTGAGGGCTGGAATCATCAACCTGTATGATCCCCATCATATCAGTTCATCATGATGGTGATGAACTTTACTAAAAGTATGTTTTTGCATTATAAATATTATTATTTCAGTATTTATGGCACAGAAAGCATTAACTCACTTTACCACCCGGCTTAAGACTGTAGAGCAGCGCATTGCTGCAGGTAAAGCTTTGCGCAACAAACACCCCATCAGTGAGTTGGGGGATTATGCCCCATCACCAAAACGAGTTGATCCGATAGCTGTACTGGAAGCGCAAGGCAAGACCCGATTGCCAGATCTGGTGCCTATTCGCTACGCGCGGATGCTCACTTCTCCGTTTGCTTTCCTCAGGGGAGCTGCAGCGATCATGGCGGCTGACCTGACTTATAAGGACAAAAGCTCGGGTATCAAGGTGCAGGCATGCGGTGATATGCATGTAGCCAATTTCGGGATTTTTGCATCTGCCGAGCGAAAGCTCATCTTCGGCATCAATGATTTTGATGAAACGTTACCCGGACCATGGGAATGGGATCTCAAGCGTCTTGTGGCCAGTATCGTGGTCAGCATCAGATTTCTTGGCGGAGATGATGACTTGTGCAAGGAATCCGTAAAGGCGGCCGTCAAGTCTTATCGGAAGCATATGAAAAAGTATGCGAAGATGGGGCACCTCGAATTGTGGTATTCAACCATGGACGATGATGACATCCTGGAATCACTGGCACCGTCTGGCCGGAAAGCCTTGCGTAAGGTGATTAGTAAAGCGCGCACCCGTACACATATGCAGGTGCTCGATAAGCTTACGGATATTGTTGATGAAAAATACCGGCTAAAGATTAATGCGCCCTTTATCATCAGGGCGACACATACCCAGAAGGGCACTCCGATAAAGGAGGCTCTTGGCGTGTTGCTCGAATCCTATCTCAAATCCCTGGCGGATGATCGCCGTGCTTTGCTAGAGCAATACCGCATCGTGGATGTAGTTCGCAAGATTGTGGGTGTCGGAAGTGTCGGAACAAGATGCTGGGTGATTTTCCTCTCCGGTAAGGATGGCGAGGATCCGTTATTCCTCCAGGTCAAGGAAGCCCAGCCTTCAGTGCTGGAGCCTTTTGTAGGTAAGTCAACCTATAAGAACAGCGGACAACGTATTGTCGCAGGCCAGCGCCTTATCCAGGGTGCCCCTGATATATTTCTGGGATGGGGCGAATCCGAAGGATTTCACTTTTACGTGCGGCAGTTACGTGACATGAAGGGGGGTGTAGAATTTGATCCGAATACTGTAAATCTGGATAACGCGGTTGACTATTGTAAGCTTTGTGCCTGGGCCCTGGCACAGGCACATGCCAAATCCGGCGATGCAGCCATGATTTCAGGATACATGGGCAAAAGCGAGAAGCTGGAGGATGCGATGGTCCGATTTGCCTTTGCCTATGCAGAACAAAATGAAAAGGATTACAATGCACTGAAAGCTGCCGCTGACAGTGGAAGTATCAAGGTCGCCAAGGCGGAAGCGGGTGCCACAGAATGATTATTAATAGGTTTATAAGATTATGGGTTGATAAGTTTATAACTTTAAACACCTAGACTCACTTTTCACTCTTCACTTTTCACTCTTCACTTTTCACTCTTCACTTATATCATGATTGAAATATCCCAGATTTTCGCCCTTCTTTTCCTCATGTTGGGGCCATTTAAGATCATCGGTCCATTTGCAAAGATGACAAGGGATGCAGACCCAAAACTTACCCGGCAACTGGCCACTCGTGCCATATTTTTTTCTGTACTGGCCGTGTTATTTGCCTCCATCCTGGGAGAGCAAATTCTAGCCAAGTACGGGATACCTATCCCGATCCTGGCTTTTGCTGCCGGACTCATTTTATTTCTCGTAGCGCTGCAGAATGTGATCCAGCAATTTGCTCCTCATGATACAAAGCATGAGCCCGTTGCCCCCACGCTGCAGATGGCCTTGAATCCGCTGGCATTCCCCACGATCATCACGCCTTATGGCATTGCCGCCGTGATGGTCTTCATGGCGATCAGCCCGGACCTCCGCACCAAGTTAATTATCGGAGGTATTGTCATAGGTATCATGTTATTGAATCTGGCCACCATGTTGCTGACCAGGCACATTGGTAAAATGTTGTTCCTCATTCTTTCAATCCTGGGTGCGATCCTCGGCGTCGTGCAGGTTTCGCTCGGATTGATGATCATGTATAACCAGTTGAAGACACTCGTGAGCATGAATTAAGGGCGCCTCTAATAACCGCATTATTAATAAAAGCCATGATTGATTGTCAATGTATTACAACAGTTGCAGCAACAAATTTGACAGTTATTAGAAGCACCCTTAAATAGAAATGCAATAGGCAGTATTTACTTTTCCGCGCGAGTATTGAAGGTATTGTAATGCTTTTTAACCATGAGACAACTCTTATATCCCTCCTTATATCAGGTCAACACGAGGGCCTGGTTGACTGACTTGTCAGTTGAACTTGGTAAAGTTGCGACACTAGATGATATTCCGGATCGCGCACTGGATGAGTTTAAGGAAATGGGATTTGACTGGATATGGTTTTTGAGTGTCTGGTGTACTGGCAGACAAGGACAAATCATCTCACGGACTAATCCGGTGTGGAGAAAGGAGTTTGAAGAGACTTTATCGGATCTTAAAGAAGAAGATATCGGTGGATCAGGTTTTGCAATATCAGATTATCATGTGCATCCTGATCTGGGTGGTGATGAAGCATTGAAGCGGCTGCGGGAAAGACTTAGTACCCGTGGATTGAAACTGATGCTTGATTTTGTCCCTAATCACATGGGACCTGATCATCCTTGGGTCAGTGAGCATCCTGAATATTTCATAACGGGTGCAGCGGAAGATCTTCAAAACAATCCACTGAATTTTACAACGGTCACTACAAAGCAAGGTGAACGCATATTGGCTTATGGACGTGATCCGTATTTCGATGGCTGGCCGGATACCGTGCAGCTCGATTACAGCCAACCGGCCGTGATAGAAGCGATGACGAATGAATTAGTGCGCATCGCCGGTCAATGCGATGGTGTACGCTGCGATATGGCGATGCTCATATTGCCGGATGTGTTTGAAAAAACCTGGGGACGGAAAGCAATGTCATTCTGGACCGAAGCAATGATGGCTGTGCGTGAGCAATATCCTGATTTCTGTATGATGGCAGAGGTGTATTGGGATATGGAATGGACGCTGCAGCAGTTGGGTTTTGATTATACGTATGACAAGCGACTTTATGACCGCTTGTGTGAAGGTCATGGAACGACTGTGCGCGAACATTTCAATGCAGCTATTGATTACCAGCATAAACTGGCACGTTTTCTTGAAAATCATGATGAGACGCGCATTGCTGCAACACTTGATCGTGATCAGCATGAGGCGGCAGCAGTGATTACGTTTCTTTCACCCGGGTTACGGTTTTTTCATCAAGGGCAATTAGAAGGCTGGAAAAAAAGAATATCTCCGCATCTAGTGCGTGCTCCGAAGGAAACACCGGATGCTGGCTTGCAGAAATTTTATGATTCGTTGCTTGCAGTGCTGAAGCAACCGATTTTTCGAAACGGACGATGGCAATTGCTTGAATGCACTCCGGTCTGGGAGGGAAACAATTCCTGGGAATCCTTTATAGCCTTTGCGTGGGAAGGGGAGGGCAGGGATCTTGCATTGGTGGTGATCAATTATGCCTCCCATGATGGACAATGTTATCTGCAGATGCCTGTGACTGAAAAATCCTTTGGTCAATGGCAGCTCAGGGATATGATGCGTGAAGTGACCTACGATCGAAATGGAAATGATTTGATGGCAAAGGGACTATACCTCGGGATGAAGGCATGGCAGTATCATGTGTTTGAAGTAAAGAAATAGCAAATGTAGGGTTCATGCAAATGGCTGTAGGAGTAGCTAAAGGTTTACTGTTTATACACAAGTTACTTTAAGGTATGCCGTTGCAGGAGTTTGCTCCTGCAACCAACTGTATGCCCAACGAAATTCCAATGGAGAATCTAAATAGGAATTCTCATGGTCGCAGGAGCAAATAGTTCGACTCCGCTCACTACGACGCTTCTGCAACGGCGCTGGCCTTTCGATCCATTTGATATTCTATTAAATTAGGAAAATTCAGAGTTGTGTATTAGCGGTAGAGCTGAAGATGGAGGAGGTCCTGTCTTGAGTTGAGGTGATAACCGTGTTATGGCCATTTAGATAATCGGTTGGTTTTAATACAAAATCTCTAACTTTGGAAAATGAAGATTCCAGTACAATATGTAAACGATGAAGATGGCAATGTAAAAGCTATTCAGGTACCCATTTCTGAATGGAAGAAAGTGTTGACAAAACTCAAAAAGTATGAGCAAGCATTGAGCCTGAAGGCTGATCTCTCACTAGCTTTTGAAGAAGTAGACAGGCTGAGGAAAACCCGAGGGACAAAAGAAACACTAAAGGAATTTTTGAATGGGCTTTGAAGTCATTCCAACAGAAATATTCAAGAAGGAAGCAAAGCGATTGATCAAAAAGTTTCCGTCTTTAAAAGATGAACTCAGAGAACTTGATCAGTTACTAACCGAAAATCCAAAATCCGGAATTGATTTTGGCCATAACGCCTTTAAAATCAGGCTTGGAATCAAAAGCAAAGGTAAGGGTAAAAAAGATGGGTGACGGGTTATTACGTACGTACTTACCAAAGAACGAGAAGTATACCTTCTTACTATATTTGACAAGTCTGATATGGAAACAATTGACAACAAGACTTTAAAAGCATTAATTGCAAACTTACATAAGTAAAGGGCGCCTCTAATAACCGCTGGATGATTAAATATCTGTGTTGATTGTCAATGCAGTATGGAAATTCCAATTAACGATTGGATAGGTATTAGAAGCGCCCCAAAACAAGAAAATGAACGAGAAAATAAGAGCCGTAACACAATCTGACAATGACGGACTGAAAAAAGTAGTTGACTCAAGTGAATTGTTTCCTTCTGAATATTTAGACGAAATGATTTCTGATTACTTCAACAATCCTGACACACAAGACATTTGGTTTACATACATTGATAAAAATAAACAAGTTGCCATTGGATATTGTGTGCCTGAAAAGCTGACGGACGGGACCTATAATTTATTAGCCATTGGCGTATCCCAAGACTTTCAAAGAAAGGGAGTAGCAAGTGAAATGATGAATTACATTGAACAACTACTTAAACAGAAAGACGGTAGAATACTCATTGTAGAAACATCAAGTGACGATGCTCAGATTAGTGCAAGAAAATTTTATCAAAAAATTGGTTACATCCAGGCTGCTGTCATTAAAGACTTTTGGAAAGACGGAGAAGACAAAATAGTTTTTTGGAAAAAGTTGTAATGGGGCCAATGGACACGACAACGACAAGAAGGGCGGCAGCTAACAGCGCATTTGCAATTGGCGGGGTTTCGTTCTCCGCAAACAGTTTTATGGGTAAAGAAAGTTCAGTTCTCCGCATCAACATTTGTGCTGAAAATCCTGCTCATCGCAAATCTGTAAACCGTTTATTGGCTATCTTGTGACCCCGATATAAAAAAAGTAAAACAAGGAAAAGAATAAAATATTACGCATTGCTCCTGTCCGTAAAAGATGAACAACCTGATGCCAAATATCCGTACAAAACGATACCGTATTCATCCTGCATTACGTTCGCTAATACGGCATATCGTTAGTATAGAAGCTGATTTCGCCAATAATCCTATTTGCATAGAAGGTAATTTTATGCCCTCGCCCGACCAAGCAATGTTCATCAATCTTTATACCCGATTTAAGTCCAAAAAATCAGGAGAAAACAATTTCAATAGCGTTACATCTTGTACGTTGATAGGAGCACAAATTACTCCCTTCAAACTACGGGCAGAAGAAAGCCATAAAACCGTATCCATTATTTTTCAACCGGGAGGACTGAATCGGTTTTTAAATATTCCGATGACGGAATTATTTGACAATGGGTACAGTGCCAGAGAAGTTATAGGCAGGGAGATAGAAGAACTTGTAGACAAATCTCACGACACTATCTCTTTAGACGAATTGGATTCTATTGTACAGTCATATTTTCTCAGAAAACTTTCTCAGATAAAAGAACCGTTGCCCATTGATTTTGCCCTGCAATACCTCTTGACAAACTACAATACGAATATGGACAAGATTGCAGGAATGGCTTGTATGAGCATCCGTAATTTTGAGCGGAAATGTAAAGAACGATTAGGTATGCCTGCCAAGATGTACGCTCGAATAGCCAGATTTCATAAGGCATATAAGATTCTCGAAAGTAGACCTGCAATATCCTGGACAAATTTGGCTTATGAGGTAGGATATTATGACCAAATGCACTTTATCAAGGATTTTAAGGAGTTTTCTAAACTCACGCCCACCCTTGTTCACAAAGAATTATCGAGAGAACATATGCAGTTTCAGCTTGATTGGGGCAATATGTGACTTTGTCGTTTTTTTACTATCTCCATTTTCTTTTCAGCGATATTTTTGCAGAAACAAAGTTGACTAAATATGAAAAAATTAGTTCTTTATGCATCTGTTGCATTTTCAAGCGGGTTGTTTTTTACCAATATTTACAATTCGATAGTCAATGCAGCCAACTGGGAAAGCAATATCCCTAATTCCATAACAGCTACCAAAGATTTTTTTGTAGTTGCCAATCCTGGTACCTTTTTCCAACTGATAGACCCTACAAATCTGATTTTGATTGTGCTGGCATTAATTTTATTTTGGAAACAATCAACTTCCATCCGGTTGTATTTGGGTATAGCTTTACTTTGCTATATATCCTCTATGATTTTGACTTTTACTTATTTTTATCCCAGAAATGAGATTATGTTTCTTTCAGCACAACTTCCCGATACAGAAACACTCCAAAAAGCTGCATCTGAATGGGGAAGAATGAACTGGGTCAGGTCTTTGATATGGCTGGCTGGTCTTATCTGTTCTTTCTTAGCTTTGGACAAAGCCACTTCAAGCTCTCAAAAGCCATCTTAATTGTATTTAAATTCTTGCGTAAGGAAACAGAAGAGAATCTGCTTATAAACACTATCCGAAACGAAAAGACTGCCACTAACAGCGGATGCTCATAAGCAGGGCTATAAGCCTTGAGAGTGAACAGCACTTACCAATACTTGGCGTGGAAGAGGTAATATTAAATTTTGTATCTTTAAACAATCACATGTGGGTATAGACCGTACCAAACACGAACTACTGGTAGGTGCTAACCGGTAGTGCCCATGCTGAAATGACAAACAGCATTCGAGACAGACTGTAACTTTATCCATGGATTGTTGTCATGATTTGATCACTGACAATCTTGCTTTTAGCATTTTTTATAAGAATACTGTCCATTCAAAAAGCTAATAAAATGAAAACAACATTTACGATCCTCTTTACCATTCTCATTACCGGAATTGCCTTTTCGCAACCCAACTGTGCACAAACATCGGTGGGATATATACCCATCAATGATTTAGGTACTGGAATTTCTCCGGAAACCGGGCTAATGGGTGGTCTCTACCCAAACGGTTTTAATTTTCCTCCCCTTGCTCATAGAGAAGCTGGACTTTCTTTTTCATCACAGGTTCAGTGCCTTGATGCAAATGGAAATGCCGATGAAGAGAATGGAAAAATTGTATGGATGAGTATAGGGGTGTCAAACACAACACAAGAAACTCAACAATTCATTCCGCTTGCAAATGCATTTCCCGGCAAAAATCCCAAGCTCATTTTAGTGGATGGTGCACTTGGCTCACATCCGCCACAGGTTATTTCTTTACCAAGCGATCCCGAGTATACGGAGTACTGGGACACCGTAAGTGCTCGCCTTGCAACAGCCGGTGTAACTACAAATCAGGTGCAGGTGATTTGGTTCAAAGCAGCAAACCCGGCAGAAGGCGGTCCAATACAAGCGTATCATGATTCTCTCGTAGTGCAATACAAAAGAATAATGAACGAAATTAAAACACGATTCCCTAACGTAAAGTTATGTTATATGGCGAGTAGAAGTTATGCAGGTTATGCTTCTACTCCGCATAATCCGGAGCCCTATGCATATTGGACCGGGTGGGCTGTGAAACGAGTTATTGAGGACCAGATCAATGGAGATGCTCAATTGCAATATTCCGGGCCGGGAGCTAACGCTCCATGGATTGCCTATGGAATATACTTATGGGCAGACGGTACAACACCAAGACTCGATGGACTTACCTGGAATTGCCCGACAGACTTTGAGACCGACGGAACACATGTCTCTCTTATTGGCGAGCAGAAAGTTGCCAATCTGCTTTTAAATTATTTCTCTTCCAATCCTACTTCTACTCCCTGGTTTATGGGAAATGGATGCTCTCTTACGTCAGTGATAGATAATAGTATTTCTAATTCCATCTCTGTCTTTCCCAATCCTTTCTCCACACAGACAACTTTACAGACAGACTATTTTTTCAATAACGCAAAGCTCACGGTTTACAATTCTTTCGGACAGACCGTAAAAGAATTAAATAATATTTCGGGGCAAACCGTTATTCTCTTGCGTGACAATCTTGCAAGCGGACTGTATTTCTTTCAATTGGCACAAGACCGTAAAGTAATCACAACGGACCATTTAGTCATCATCGACTGACGTGTCACGATTGCCTCCTTGCTGGTCATATTAATCAGTTCGCGGACTGCCGATGGGGAATCTTCCGGGTTTGATTCCCTTACCTTCTGGATGGAAGTGGTGGCATTGGAAGCCTTTGGACTCTCCTGGCTGACGAAGTCGGAGTTGTTCTTGAAGGGGTGATAGCCAATCAGCGATGGGGACACAAGCAAATGCCCAGGTTTTACTTTTAAGGGATCTCGCAATAGTAGAAAATGGTTTAATACTTTTAAACTGCTTATGAACAATATTTTCCTTAGACCCATTCTCTGTTTTTGCTCCCTCCTCCTGTTGACTTCATGTGTCATCACGAGATATGACGCCAGGAGAGCAATGGTAAAGGCAACTAATCAAAGTTATGTCGCCACCACTGAAGTTTCTGTGGGAGACTGGATGGTGTATTTGATGTCAACCAGTTTTACAGATGGCAAGCAACCAATTAGGTTAGGGGATCATTATGAAATAATCCGCTCAAAATTGCCGGCCCTGGAACCCGGGAGATGGGATCACTATGCCATCAATGCTTTTCTCAGAAGGAGTGAGGAGAATGTAGCTGTTTATTTATACAATGATTGCAAAGATCCCATGCTAGCCGTATCCGTTCCGAAAACCGCCTGGGATTCGATTCAGGAATTTAAACTGATGTTTTTGCCTATTGTTGGGATTACGTATGAACAAGCCATGGATTATCTGGCGTACAAGCAGGTTGTAGTGAATTCGTGCGGTTTCAAGGCTAAGGACACCTTTCGGTACGCGTGCTTTCTCCCTACACCTGAACAATTCCAAATTGTCCAGACGACCCTCGATAGTACAAATCTTCTGGGGTGCAATCTCTTCAACTACGTCAATTCCTTGTGTGCTGACTGCCCGAATGGAGAGAAATTTTTAAAAAATCCCATCTCCAGTAGGACAGGCAAAGAACCAACAAGTGTTTTGGGGTACTTTCCTGATCCATTTGGCTTATATAATTTTAAAGGTAATGTTGCCGAAATGACGTCTGTCAAGGGAATCGCCATGGGAGGCAGTTGTGAGCATTATGCGGCTGAAGCTTTTAATGGAG
This sequence comes from Saprospiraceae bacterium, assembly GCA_031402955.1. Classification (GTDB taxonomy): domain Bacteria; phylum Bacteroidota; class Bacteroidia; order Chitinophagales; family Saprospiraceae; genus Opimibacter. Next base: position 3,629 of record JANNSS010000384.1, on the reverse strand, counting down.
CAAGGCAGGTGTATGCTGGATCAGCAGGCTGGCTTGGGTTTAGGGTTTGGTATAAAATGATAGCTAAGCGTTGATTAAGTCATTAAGCAATTGCAGATGTACCAATAAATCAAAGACCCCCATGGAAGTAACAGCAGAGCACAATGACCGGATCGCCAACATGACATTCGCCTCCGTCTATCCCCATTATGTCACCAAGGTGGAAAAAAAGGGCAGGACCGTAGCCGAACTGCATCAAGTGATTGAATGGCTGACAGGATTTGATGAAAAAAAACTAAAAGCCCTGATCGGGGAGAAAGTGACCTTTAAGACCTTCTTTGAGCGGGCGACCCTGCATCCCAATGCGCATCTCATCACCGGCCTCATCTGTGGGTACCGGATCGAAGAACTCGAAAATCCAGTAACACGGCAGACCCGATACCTGGACAAACTGGTCGATGAACTGGCGAAGGGGCGGAAGATGGAGAAGATATTGAGGGGTTAGAATGATGTTGAAAGGGAGAGGGATAAAAAGGCTAAGGCGGAGGCTAATGCTAAGCAACCTGGTGTTTTTGACGCAGCCTAGACAAACGCAAGCGAACGGAAAGAAAGATAGTTGATTTAAACAGCGCGGGTTTATCTTGTCGCCCATGATCATTTGGAAAAAAGCAATAGAAAGGTCCTGAGAACAAGGAAGGGTGACCTATATTTGGCGGCGACAATACAAATGTGATACGCAAGCATAGACGACCAAACAACGACAAGACTTCAAACAAAATCAATAAAATGGATACCATGAAACAGACGATTTTAGGTGCAGGAGGTGCCATAGGCATTGAGCTCGCCAAAGCATTAACGACATATACCACCGACATAAGGTTGGTAAGCCGTAATCCGAAGAAAGTAAATCTTAAGGATGAACTGTTTCCGGCAGACCTTACCAATCGCGAAGATGTTTTTAAGGCTATAGAAGGTAGTGAAATCGTTTATGTCACTGTAGGTTTTGCTTACAATATTAAGATATGGCAAAAGTTGTGGCTGCCATTTATCAAGAATGTTATTGATGGGTGTATTCAACACAATGCAAAAATGGTGTTCTTCGACAATATTTATGCAATAGGTGGAGATAATGTAAAACATATCACCGAAGATTCTCCAATTAGTCCAAGCAGTAAGAAAGGGGAGGTAAGAGCCCAGGTTGATAAACTCATTTTGGAGGCTATGGAGAATAGGAAACTAAATGCAATTATTGCCCGGTCGGCTGATTTCTTCAGTGAAGTGAAAGCGACTAGTATGTCTATGAATTTGATTTATGATAATCTAATGAAGGGTAAAAAAGCCCAATGGTTGTGCGATGCAAAAAAGGTTCATAACATGAGTTATACGCCAGACCTTGCCAAGGGAACAGCCATACTTGGTAATACCCCTGATGCGTATAATCAGATATGGAACTTGCCCACAGACGCTGAAAAAATAACCGGTGAAGGCTGGATAAACCTTTTTGCAAAAGAAATGAACGTCAGCAATAAGTATCAGGTGCTGCCTAATTGGCTATTAAAAGTTTTAGGATTGTTTATTCCAATCATGAAGGAATTACCTGAGATGAACTACCAATATGACAGAGATTATTTTTTCGATAGTTCAAAGTTCAATAAGCGTTTTAACTATACCCCGACCAAAAACGCTATTGCGGTGAAGCAAACAGTAGAAAAATTGACGCAAAAGCATGCCGGCGTATAACAGCACATTTGCAATAGGCGGGGTTTCGTGCTCCACAGATAGTTTTGTGGTTGCCGAAAGTGTAGTGCTCCGCATCAACATTTATGGTAAAAAGCCCGTTCATCGCAAATCTGCCAACCGTTAGGTGAAAGTGTAACGGACAACAGAACAACGAACGAACAAAATAAAAAACGGATATGACAGAAGCAATAATTCCCTTACTTTCATTAATTGCCCTTGAAGTAATTTTGGGCATTGACAATATTATTTTCATTTCTATTTTGGCGGACAAGTTGCCGGATCATCAAAGAGCCAAACTTCGCTTTTGGGGTATCGGATTGGCTATGGCAATGAGGTTGTCTTTATTGGCTTTTATCGCCTGGATTTTAAAACTAGACCAAACACTCTTTACCCTTTTTGATATTGACTTTTCAGGCAAAGGCTTAATATTAATTTTCGGAGGACTTTTCTTAATTTATAAAAGCACAAAAGAAATTTATCATAAAACGGAGATGGCCAGTGAAGACAAGCCACTCGTTCCAAAGAACAGCAGCTTTAAAAGATTACTCTCTGAAGTAATTATATTGGATCTGGTTTTCTCTATCGACTCTATTATTACAGCCGTTGGAATGGTACAAGAACTTTGGGTGATGTACACAGCTGTCATTGTAACGGTGATTATTATGTTATTTGCATCAAAACCAATAAGCGAATTTATTAGAAAACATCCATCGTTTAAAATATTGGCTTTGTGCTTTTTAATGATCATTGGGATTTCACTCCTTGCAGAAGGCTTCCACTTTGAAATTCCGAAGGGATATATTTATTTTTCAATGGCATTCGCTTTTCTAGTGGACGTCATACAAATGAAAACGATAAGACACAAATGAAATGGAATGACGACCAGTTGAAAGGATCCAAGCGAATCAAATCAAAATTAATGAAATGGATAAAATAATCAAGTCCATCTATAGACTTATTATGTATAGCCGACATCACGTGGATGATACCCTTATAGACACGTCCAGAATGGGTATTCATAACCTCAAAGACCTGCTCCATTTAAAGAAGGCACAGATGGAAGCTCAGCATGAAGAAGAAGCTAAGAAATACTGAATGAGAAAAGTACTATTAGCACTCATTATTATTATGCTATGGCCAACCGAAGGAACTGTTGCTCAAACCCTTGATTTGGGCAGCTGGAATATTCTGAATTTTAAATACAACTATAATGAAAAATCCAGTTTTTTTGGCGAAGCACAATTGCGTTCATTGAAATTTTACAGCAACTTTCACTATTACGAATACAAGGGCGGTTTGAACTACAAAGTTCACCAGAACGTTATGCTGACGTTGGGTGCAGGTAGTTACCAAACTTATAAAGAAGGAGGAAATTTTGTTTTGCCAAAGAATAATGATGAGTTTAGACTTTGGCCTCAGATTCTACTTTTTCAATCAATTGGTAAGTTGAAAATAGAACAGCGTTATCGTGCAGAGTTTAGATTTACAAGTTCTGGCTACCGCAATCGTTTTCGATACAGACTTGGTGTTTCTTACCCTTTTGGAAAAGAAATAAATGAATACAAGCCTTTTCAAATGAGTGCAAGTACTGAATTATTTTTTACAGACAAGGAACCTTATTTTGAACGAAACAGAGTGGTACTTGCATTTAACTACAAACCATCAAAAGCAACAACTATACAAATTGGTTATGTACATCAGTTAGACTACAGAATAAATGATGAGACAGGTCGTGACTTTTTTCTAATAGGTTATTTTATAGAATTGTCCCGAAAGACACCACCAATCACAACTATGGACACCGGCATCAAAGACAATTAAATTAAATGAATGACATGACAAATTGATACTGTCCTATGTTTAACCAGAACGTAATCACCTAACGCCGGTTTGACAAAAGTGGCGGTTCA
>JANNSS010000383.1:0-3818 GCA_031402955.1 Saprospiraceae bacterium | reverse complement strand
CAGTTGTTTGCTCCTGCACCCCTACACATACCCAACTAAATTCCTATTTAGAATCTATCTTGTAATTCTCATGGTTGCAGGAGAATACTCCTGCAACGGCCATGGCCATTTGCCCTCTTTCAATTGTCCATAGTAAAAATGAAAATCTGTCTCCAGACGGACCCTATGCTCTCCCGCGGCCCTTACGGGGCGGGATCTCCGCTGCGCTTCGATCTGCCACTATGCTTTCAGCCTCTTTAGCCTTTTAAGCCTCTTGAGCCGTTCCGCCCTTCCTCCCTTAAACAATCCTCTCCTTCATCGCCTTGGATACAGCTTGAGATAATGAAACCACGTGAAGCTTTTCATAAATATTCTTGATATGCGTGCGTACGGTTTCGTAACTGATAAACAACTGGTCGGCGATCATTTTATAACTCAGACCATTGACTACGCAGGCAAGTACTTCTTTTTCACGTTTAGTGAGCTGATAGTCCTGAGGCTCTTCGGGCTTGACGAGTTGCTGCACTTGTTGCATACGCAAGAGTACCTTTCGGGCAATGGAAGGAGACATCGGTGAGCCGCCGTATTGCAACTCTTTGATAAAATCAATCAGTTTGGTATTGAGAAAGTTTTTGAGAATATACCCTGAGGCACCGGCACAGATCGAATCAAACACGCGGTCATCATCTTCAAAAACGGTCTGCATCAGAATTTGGATCTCCGGGTGCCGGCTTTTGATAATCCGTACTGCTTCAATACCCGACATCCCTGGCATTTCAATATCCATCAGGATGACATCCGGTGTGCAGGCTTCCACGTCCTTAAGATTATTAAGCACATTGGCAAACGAACCGACGACCTTAAACTCCTTCTCTGTATTGAGGAGCATAGAGATGCTGTCCCTAATATTCCGGTTGTCATCAAAGATGGCTATACGTAAACTCATGGTATAAATTTAAAGCGTTGTTTCCAAGCCAGACATCACCTGATCAGGGGATATTTACGGACAGGATGATTTCGGTTCCTAGCCCAAGCTTACTTTCTATCCGGACCTGGCCATTCATCTCTTTTGCCCTGGACCGTATATTTTCAAGCCCATTGCCGGACAAGGTCATTTTCTGATCAGCCCCGGGATCTTCAGCATCAAAACCAACCCCATTATCCCGGATATGCATCTGCAACATGTTGTGCTTCAGGCGCAGGTCTACATTGATTTCTGAACATCCCGCATACTTAAAGGCATTGTTGATCGCTTCTTTAAAAATAAGGTAAATATTTTTCCTTTGCTCCATATCCAGGTTATGATGCAGGATTTCCTTGTCATGGTGAAGATGAAGATGGATATTGCGGGTAGCGAGAAGTGGACGGGCATAAGACTCCATCCGCTGTATGATTTTCTCCATACTATCATTGCGCGGATTGATCGCCCAGACGATATCATTCATATCGGAGATCATGTCATTGGAGGTGGAACTGATTTTACCGAGCAGCTCATCTAACTGTCCGTCATTGTGTTTTTCATTCTGGATCTTAGCGACCTGGCTATAGACAGAGATACTGCTGAGGGTCGATCCGACATTATCATGCAGATCCTGTGCGATGCGGTTCCGTATCGCTTGCCGCTTAAGTAATTCGTTCAGCCTGTATCGTTGAATAGCCATGATGACGCCAATGATCAGCAACACCCCTAGCCCCTGAAACCACCATCGCTTCCAGACCGGTGGGACCACGGTGATATACAGTGTGGCTATTTTCTCAGGCCATCTTCCATTGTCCGGTGAAGCCTGCACCTTGAAAATAAAATGACCGCTGCCGGTATTCGGATAACTGGCTGAATTATGGGTACCCGCTTCAATCCAGTCTGCATCTACCCCTTCCATCCTATACCGGAAATTCATTTTTTCAGCACCGGGTGGATGTGGTGCGGCAAATTCAATCGTGAAATAATTCTGGTTGTACCGCAATTTGATTTCCTTTTCAAACAGCAGGTCGCTGAACGAATTATTGAAAATTCTGAAATCGGTAAAGATGATATCTGGTACAGCCTCTTCTTGCCGGATGTCCATCGGATCGAAACTGATGAAATAATCAGGACCGGCAACATACAACATCCCCTCGCTGTCTTTATACAAATACCCTTTTAGCCCTCCTGTCTTTTCAAGATCAGGCAGATCAAATGACACATAGGATGAATCTGTATGATCATATCGGTGTAACACACCTCCACTGATCATCCAGAGCCTACCTAGCTTATCATTCTCTATACCTTCCAGCAGATTGCTCGAAGACGAAATGTGTGTAAAGGTGTAATCCCCGGTATCGAAATACTGGAGGCCGCCGCCATAGGTAGTGACCCAGAAATTTCCAACTTCATCTTCCACGAGATCATAGACATTATTATTGGTGATCGTCTTTGCATCAGAAGGATTATTGCTGAAATACCGCACGACCGGCTGAGGTGATTTCTCCCATAAACCAAGTCCATGAGCAGCCATCGCCAGCCATACCTGTCCATTCTTTCCACGGTAAAATTTACGGATGAGATTATCCTTCAGATTATAATGACGAACGATATTCGCTATCGTATCAACTCTGCTGATCCATCGCTTGTCGATCAGGTCATAGTAGGCCAGATAATGTCCATAAGGAGAGACCATGAGTACGGGATGTTTATTGAGCGTATCGCGAATGGCAGATACGATCCGGGATTCGATCATCCGGTTCATCACTTTGTCTTTCTCTGTGCCGGGCAGCAATGCGATGGATTGATCGGCTGCTTGATATCGAAACAATGAATAGTTAGTACCGAGATACATATCGTCTTGCCCATCAATAAAAAATTTAGTAACCGAAAGTTCCTCGCCCTTGTATCGGATCGGAATATGTTGCATGACGGTTGATCCCTGGTGGAGATAGTAAATGCCCTTGCTGGTACCTAACCACAAGGTCTGTTTCCGGTCCTTGTAGAAATCATAAATGGAAACAGGTTTCTCATCGCCTTTAAATGCCCCGGGTAAAAACTGTTGTACGAATTGCTGTTCAAGCCTGGCGATACTGATGCCCTTATTGGTCCCGGCCCATATATGCCCTGCCTTATCGAGGAATAGACAATTGACTCTGTCATCTGCAATCGTTCCTGCGAGGGCAGGATCAAAACGATAGGCGTAAAATTTATTTGTGGCCTTATCCAGCATCTGCAGTCCGGAATTTTTGCCGGCAAACCAAAGTCGCCCATGAGCATCTTCATCGATAGCGGAAATCTCATCATTGAAAAAACTGGTAGCTGCAAGGGTCGTTTCAAAAACGTCTTCTTCGTCTGTGGAGGTATTATACCTGTACAAAACTTTATCCCACGACCCAAACCACATCTGCTGTTGGCGATCTTCATAAAGAGAGGTGACCACCACATGCGGCAACTTTGCATACAGGTTTACATAGCGGGGATCTGATTCAAACTCAAGCGTCTTCGTGTTGATCTTGAGAATCCCTCCGCCCTGTCGGCCAACCCAAAGGATACCGTTATGATCGAGTCCCAGGGCCAGCGCGGTGCGCGTGCCTTCCTGAACAGGTTCTTCAAAAAGAGAGGAAGCCTTGTTGAAACGTAATACACGTTGGCCTCCGGTGGCTAACCACAGAAATCCCTGCCTGTCTTCAAGCATAGCATAGATGGTATTCGTCGGGATAGATTCCGGCTTGTCCGATTGATTTTTATACTGCTGGAACTGTTGTGATGGCGGCAGGCGATAATCATAACGTGATAAACCACCGTCGGCGGTCGCAATCCAAAGTACACCGTCAGCATCTTCCAGGAGATCACTGATGATGTTGCCGGAGATACA
>JANNSS010000382.1:0-2251 GCA_031402955.1 Saprospiraceae bacterium | reverse complement strand
TAAACAGGGAGGGCAAAAATAATCAGGATTTAAAGATTAATGGATCGATCCTATTTTTATTTGTTAAGGCCTTTTATGCCCTGCTAACCAAGAATACAGCACCAAAAAACTAAGAAAGCTCCAAAATCTGTAAATTTGTTGTGGCCATTTCAAAATCAATCAAAACACTTACCTTTTGCGGGTGTTTAAGGATTATGGGTCGAAATCATACTAAGATGCTTATTACTCCTGGGAAGATCCTGTCTAAAATTAACAGCCCTGATGACCTAAAAAAGCTGGATCAGGCTCAATTAGTACAACTATGCGATGAGCTTAGGAATTTTATTATTGACAATGTTTCTGTCTATGGCGGCCATTTTAGTGCAAGTCTGGGGGTTGTGGAGCTTACTGTAGCTCTTCATTATGTTTTCAATACGCCCAATGATCAAATCGTTTGGGATGTTGGCCATCAGGCATATGGCCATAAAATTTTAACTGGACGCAGAGACAATTTCCATACAAATCGGCTCTACAATGGCATTTCTGGCTTTCCTAAAAGAATAGAAAGCGAATACGATACGTTTGGAGTTGGTCACTCTTCAACTTCAGTATCGGCAGCTCTTGGAATGGCCGTTGCTTCTAAATATTTAGGGCTGGGTGATAAACAGCATATCGCTGTCATTGGTGATGGTGCCATGACTGCCGGAATGGCGTTTGAGGGATTGAATCATGCTGGCGTTTCAGACACCAATATCCTGATCATCCTCAACGACAATTGCATGGCCATCGATCCTAATGTTGGTGCACTCAAAGATTATCTCACAGATATTACCACTTCTCAAACCTATAACCGCTTGAAAGATGATGTCTGGAATTTATTAGGAAAACTATCTCACTTTGGAAAGAATGCTCAAGAAATTGTTTCCAAAGTTGAGAACGGCATAAAGGCAACACTATTAAGCCAAAGCAATCTTTTTGAATCTTTAAACCTGCGGTATTTTGGCCCGGTAGACGGCCACGATGTAGACCATTTAGTAGCTGTTCTTAATGACTTAAAGAGTATCAAAGGCCCAAAAATTCTTCATTGCGTAACAGTGAAAGGTCGAGGCTATGCTCCAGCAGAAAAAGGTAACGCAACCACTTGGCACTCTCCTGGAACATTTGATAAAATCACGGGAGATATCCACAAGAAAATTCATGAAAGACCTCAAGCGCCAAAGTACCAGGATGTATTCGGGCATACCATGGTGGAGTTAGCGAAGCAGAATGATAAAATCATTGGTATTACGCCTGCAATGCCATCAGGATCTTCGATGAATATTATGATGAAGGAAATGCCTGACCGCGCCTTTGATGTTGGTATTGCGGAACAGCATGCAGTTACGTTTTCAGCCGGTCTTGCAACGCAGGGTCTTATCCCTTTTTGCAATATCTATAGTTCATTTATGCAAAGGGCATACGACCAGGTTGTCCACGATGTTTGCATACAAAATTTACCTGTTAACTTTTGTTTAGATCGAGCGGGGTTTGCTGGCTCTGATGGTCCAACACATCACGGAGCATATGACTTAGCCTATTTCCGTTGCATTCCAAATATGATTGTCTCTGCCCCGATGAATGAATCAGAGCTTAGAAATTACAAAGGAACTAGAAACAAACAATGGGCGTCAGCCCAAACGTACTTACTTGGTTTCTTTCGCCAACGGATCGGAATTCTGCTGTTGATAAAAGCTAGGATCGACACTGGGATCGGCGGGGCGATCTTGCTCGAGAACCACGACACCTTTGTCCGGACCACAGCCTACCGTAAAAACCACGAAGCAAGCAGAAATCAAAAAGCCGAGGACGCGCATAACTAAATCTCATTGATGAGGATGGCAGATGCCAAGTGCGGCAGCCGATGAGTATATCTGCGTGAAAAATAAAACGCAATCAAGAAATATGTTGGCTTTTTCTGTACTACTACCTGCAAGTGGCGACGGACACAAGGTCCATTAAAGTGGGGGGGTGTCGGCGATGGGATTTTAGCCGTGTACTCCAGGTTTGTCGGCAACGAAGGGTCGTTTTTCTTTTCTGCGCTAATCGGTGACATCTGCGGTTAGAGAAGCCACCTTCGGGTTCCGCCACGGCACGGGAATGGACTGCCGCGGCACACTAGTCGATCGCGAGCAACGGTTACTAGTCGATCGCGAGCGACGGTTACCAGTCGATCATAGATTTCTGTGTTGGATTGGATTTTCGAACCGCGGATGACGCAGAACTTCGCAGATGT
>JANNSS010000381.1:0-2549 GCA_031402955.1 Saprospiraceae bacterium | reverse complement strand
ATATCCCGGCCACAGAAGCAAGAGGCACTTTGCTTCTTGCCGTAGATGATAGTTATGCGGCACCGTTGCTCACGGAACTTGCTCAATTAAAGAAAGATCTCATCGGGGATGGATGGAAAGTCATAAGACACGATTTTCCGGCAACAGCAAAAGACACGACTATAAAAAACTGGATCATCACTGAATTCAATCAACCCGGCGCTCTTGTCAAATCCCTCCTGATCATCGGGCATTTTGCGATCCCTTATTCCGGCAATTTTGCTCCTGATGGACATACAGAAAGAATTGGCGCTCAACCGGCAGATGTTTTTTATGCGGATATCGATGGAGGTTGGACGGACTCCACCGTGACAACCAACAATACCGGTCTTATTTATACACCAAATGTCCCTAATGATGGAAAATGGGATCAAAGTGTCATACCATCTTCTGCGGAACTGCAGGTGGGACGCATTGATATGCACAGGCTGACTGGATTTGCTTTGAGTGAAGTGGAATTGACCCGGCAATACTTAAATAAAAATCACGCGTACCGCTTTAAAATCAACAATCCGGCAAGAAGAGCCTTACTCAATACACATATTGACAACAGCATACCTCAGACATCATCCGTAGCATGGCGGAGTTTTGCGCCTATGCTGGGCAGCACCAATATAGCCGCGATCAATACGAATGGATGCTCAGGTAATGGGACCTGCCATATTTTTATGGATTCTCTCCAAGCGCATTCCTATCTCTGGACCTATATGGCCGGAGGTGGAAGTGATACGAGTTGTGCTTATCCTGTAATGACCAGTTCACAGTGCATCAATCTTGAATTGAACACCATCTTCATGCAATTGTATGGAAGCTATTTTGTGGAATGGGCTAAAGGTGGGATAACAGGCACCACCAATCATTTACTCAGGGCACCTCTCGCCAATGCAGGCATGCCGCTCGCCACCTGCTGGACCGGTGGTAGTCCCAAGTGGTACTTCCATCACATGGGACTAGGTGAGAGTATAGGCTTCTCCACGATGCAGAGTCAGAACAACAAGGGCATCTATGATCCTGGCAATAATCAATTGTTGGGTGGGGCACATATGGTACTCATGGGAGATCCTTCATTGCGGCTGCACATGGTATATCCGGTGACCCAGCTTACTGCGACACAAACAGAGACGATTGTCCAACTAAACTGGACTGCGTCTGCCGATACAGCTATTGTTGGATACAATGTCTACCAGGCAGATAGTATGTCAGGCGCCTACCACAAACTAAATCCGTCCATTCTTGCCGCGACCACCTATGTGGACAGTATGCCATCCCTAATGCCTGGAAATGTCTATATGGCAAGAGCTGTAAAATCAGAAGTCACGCCTTCTGGAAGTTATCAGAATATGAGTGAAGGAATATTTATATCCAAACCTGTGGTGAACACATTTACCTTTTCCGGTGATGGAGCATGGAGTAATGCCGGGCATTGGACAAATAGTCTCAAGCCCCCTGCAACACTACCCGCCGGATACAGCATAGTCATTGATCCTGTACCCGGAGGAGAATGCATGCTGGACATCACACAGCATATTGCGGCAGGAGCTAACCTCATACTCATCCCCGGGAAAAAGTTTGTGTTGTCACAGGATCTCATTCTTCACTGAGCGGATAGCCACAAACTTTACTACATTGCAGGAAAGCGCACCCCATGCCTAAAATAATATTTGTAGATGATGAAGAGGACCTGGAGCACCTGATCGTCCAACGATTTGCAAAGAAAACTGCCACCATGGGCTATGAGCTTATGTTTGCACTGGATGGACAAGCGGCCCTCGCGAAAATTGAAGATCACCCGGACATAGATATTGCCCTCATCGATATCAATATGCCGAAAATGGATGGCTTTGAACTCCTTGAAAGATTAAAGGTAGTCCGGCCACAACTTCTGACCGTGATCGTTTCCGCCTATGATAACATGTCCAATATCCGCATGGCCATGAACCGGGGAGCATTTGACTTTCTAACCAAACCGATTGATATACCAGATCTCGAGATCACTTTAAATAAAACCATAGCGCAAGTCACCCAGTTAAAGGAAAATGCAAAAACAATCCATGAAAACCTTGTCTTAAAACAAAAGGCTTCGGAACTTGAAATGCAGGCTTTACGGGCGCAGATGAACCCTCATTTTATCTTCAATGCATTATCTTCCATCAATAATTTCATCCTCACCAACAACCAACTGCAGGCTTCCGAATACCTGATCAAATTTTCAAAACTGATCCGGCTGATTCTTGAAAATTCAACACTGCCCCTCATCAGCCTTGATCAGGAACTGGAAGCTCTCAAACTGTACATTGAATTGGAGGCCTTGCGCTTCAAACACCGATTCGAATACCAGATCGTTTTATCCAAAGACTTAGATATCATCTCTATCAAGGTGCCGCCTTTGATTCTGCAACCTTTCGTTGAAAATGCGATCCATCATGGCCTCATGCCCAAAGAAGGTCCTGGCCATCTATCCGTCACCATCTCCGAGACGGAGGACCACCTGGAATTGAAAATCAAAGATG
>JANNSS010000380.1:0-2487 GCA_031402955.1 Saprospiraceae bacterium | reverse complement strand
GCACCCGGAGGACGCGCAGCTATTTCAGAGATAGCGATACTTCCATCTTTGCGTCTGAACCATTCCATATGGCTGAGGCCCGTTTTCATACCGAGTATGTCAATCGCTTTTTTACCTGCTTTACGCACATCATCAAAAGCTCTGCTATTATGTTCTTTGCGGAGCATGACGCGCCACTGGATCCATGGATTGGACATTGCTTCCAGGGGTGTTGGATAATAGTGGTTGATCGTCTGTCCAAGGACTTTACCATTGAGCATAAATGTATCCAACGAAAATTCTTCACCTTGTATGAACTCTTCAATGATAACGCCATCTGCGACTGCATGACCGAGTGATGAGATAGCCGCATGCATTTCTTCATCATTCGTTACCCTGTAGGTTGTCTGCGATCCTGCTCCGGCGACTGGCTTAGCAACCACAGGATAAGGGCATGATTTGGTAAATTCCAGAGCGCTTTCGAGATCATGGACCAACGCATGTCGGGCACAGGGGATGCCGTTTTCATTAAACAGCATTTTCATCCTTGCCTTGTCCCTGAAATTGAGCGCTGCTTCGGTATTCATTCCCGGAATCCCGAGGGCCAGGCGTGCTTCGGCCATTGGAACCTGGAGTTGTTCGGTAGCCCCTAATATCCTGTGAAATGATCCTGTAATTCGCTGAAGATCAGTGAGGGTCTTGATCAGCGTCCACTTATCAAAGACATCTGCTACCTCACGCGAAATGAATATCCGACTTTGTTGCCAGGGCGGGAGTAATGCCACTGGTTCCTGGCTGATGATAACCAGGCGGATATCATGAAGAGTGGTGAGGGACTCTATAAACCGCACGGCATTGGCGGTGAAGTAGGGGGTGATGTAGGCAATCGTTGTCATGGAAGGGTGAAGTTAAAAAAAAGCAGGGAGCAAGGAGCAAGGAGCAGGGAGCAAGGAGAAGTTTGCAGTCAACAGCTATTTCCATGACAATAAACCCAAAGTTGGGCTTAGGTTGACCTAAGTGGTTGCTGAGCTGTCGCACATGGATGCGGGTAAGTAGGTCGAAGCGTCCACGTACGAAAAATCAAAGAGATCATTGGTACTGTAGCAATCAATGTAGCCGTTTTTAACGGCGGGTAACAGAGCCTACTTATTTTATCAATCGAATCCATTATTCTATTTTCGCCATTCACATTCGTCACTCATGAAACCATCAAAATATTTCCTGACCATGTTGATCATGCTATCCCTTTTTTCATTTCCGGGCTGCAAACCAGGATCCCCTGAAGTAACAGGCAAAACCGAATCTGACGCAGACCGGCAGACCAGCTGCAATCAGTATATCGAAGCATTGTATCCTATACGTGTCAAGGAAAAATGGGGCTACATCAACCGGAAAGCCGAAACCGTCATTCAACCCACCTGGGACGAAGCCGATGACTTCTATGATGGAATGGCAAAAGTGGGGATTATGAGCGGAACTGAAATGCATTATGGCTTTATCGATCAGAAAGGCCAGTGGATGGTGCAGCCTGTCTATCTGAAAGCAGGTCCGTTTATTGAAGGATTTGCGTATGTCAACAGACATGGATTATATGGATATGTAGATCACTATGGTAAAGAAGTGATTCCCTGCCGCTTTGAAGACGCTGCTGATTTTCACAATGGATATGCTGCCATCCAACAAGGTGGATGGACAGGATTTATTGATACCACAGGACAGATTGTTGTCAATCCGCAGTATACAGGCACCGTCCATCATCCCAGATTCAATGAAGGACGTGCGCCGGTCTTTGGAGCCGATGAACAAACCGGTTTTATTGATTCCACCGGGCAATGGGCTATTTCAGCACAATTCCATTCGGCCGGCAATTTTGTGGATAGCCTTGCGTGGGCGATGTGGCAGCAGGATGATTCAGCAGCCGAACATGGCTTTACGATCAAGGGAGGCTATATCGACACCGAAGGAGTCTATGTCATCCCACCGGAATATGATTTTGGTTGGGATTTTTCAGGAGGATATGCCACGGTCTGGGTCCGAAGCGAGGATAAAAAAAGGAAAATCTGGAAAGTGATTGACAAGGAGGGTACAGTTGTTTTAGACAGCCTTCCTTACCGCAATGTAGGTGCGTTCAATTACGGCGTGATTCCGATCCAGGATGAAGACATGCAATGGGGGTTTATAAATATCAGGGGAGAAGTGGTGATTCCTCCGCAGTATGCAGGCATCAATCATTTTAAAAATGGCATGGCCCGAATGGAGGTTGGCACCGCTTTTGAAAATTCAATTGTGTATATCAATCCGAAAGGAGAAGTGGTGTGGAGCGAAAATTAAATGAAGAGTGAAAAGTGAAGAGTGAAAAGTGATGCGTAAAGCAATGTTATATGTAGAGACGCGATTAATCGCGTCTCTACATATAACATTGCTTTATATTTTACCCATCTCTCACGCTCTTACTCTCTTACTCTCTTACATCTAACAGCACAGATTTATTTGATTTTTCTGTCTGCA
>JANNSS010000379.1:0-3088 GCA_031402955.1 Saprospiraceae bacterium | reverse complement strand
GTCGGGACAAAGTCCTGTCCAAAATGCCTGCGCACAAACTTAAGGATCGTGTCTCCTTCCCGGATAGCGAATGCCTGATCGTTGATATATGCTGTGAGTGACATGATGTCTTATGAATTAAAGTAAGGTGCGAGTTCTGATTTAAAATACTTCATTGCATTCTTGATGGGAAGTGGAAGGCCACCGCCTAATGCGCATAATGAGCCTGTCTCCAATGTCTCCAGGAGATCCTGCATCAGTGTAATGTCCATTTTATAATTACCCTGTTGAGCCTTGGCGAGCATTTCATAGCCTCGAGTTGAGCCTATTCTGCAAGGGAAACATTTGCCACAACTCTCATGGGCTGTAAACCTGAAGAGATGTTCGAGATACTGTATGATGGGATAATCTTCGGGGATGCAAACGACTGATGCATGACCCAGGAGAAAACCTTCTTTTGCAAAAGAATCAAAATCGACGGTGAGTTTATCGACTTCGGTCACCGGCACTAATCCACCAAGTGGTCCGCCGATGTGCATCGCTTTTACTGGTTTGCGGAAACCACCACCGAGGCCATAGAGGACATCCTTTAACGGAGTACCCATATCGACTTCGTAAATGCCTGGTGTATTAAAATAACCATCCAGCGAAATCAATTTCGTGCCGGTGGATTTTTGAGTGCCGATAGCCGCGAATGCTTTACCGCCATGCTTCATGATAAACGGAAGATTGGCAAGTGTCTCGACATTGTTGACAACGGTTGGCTTATTAAACAAACCTTGTTGGGTTGGATAAGGTGGACGCATGCGTACTTCGGGTCGCTGGCCTTCGATGGAAGAGAGCAATGCGGTTTCTTCGCCGCAGATATATGCACCTTGAGCCTTGATTACTTTAAACTGGTAATCAAATCCTGAATCGAGAATATTTTCTCCAAGCAGGTTTTGATTTTGCAAATCTGCTATTGCTTCGTTGATAATATCCACAGATTCGGGATATTCTCCGCGTATGTAGACGACTCCATACTTTGCTCCGGCGATATATCCGGCGATCATCATTCCCATCAATAAGGAATGAGGACGTTGCTCCATGATGTAGCGGTCTGAATAAGCACCTGGATCACCTTCATCTGCATTACAGACGATAAATTTTGTTTCTTCTGTCTGATTGCGGCAACTCTCCAGTTTAAACGCCATCGAGAACCCTGCGCCTCCACGCCCCCGCAATCCGGAATCTTTTAATTCGGCGAGGAGTTGTGAAGGTGGTTTTTGAAGACAATCTTTAAAAATCTGGTAGTACTCACTGACTGGACTATAAGGACTGGCGAGTATAGGTGTGCCTATATGGCCAACATTATATTTTTCAGCCGTAGTGGTATGATCCGATTTGATGGATGTTATCTGATCAATGTCATGACCGCTGTAATTTTTATTGTCGATATGAAACGAACTGTTTTCATGGCAACGGCCGAGGCAGCACATCTCACCGATTTCTTCTGCTTCGTAATGATGTCCGAGTTTTTCCAGCAGGGCGTCTTGAGTACCGGCGGTCATACATGCGCTGCCATTGCATACATATACTTTCTTTCCTTTGTTTTCGGGCCGTAGAAAATCGTAAAATGAAACTGACCCGTAGACATTTGACTTGCCGACGAGGAAGGATGCGCTGAGCTTTTCGAGTGTATTGAGATCGGGTGTACCGGTTTCACGTGCTGCAATACTCAGTTCTTCAAAAAGATTTTTTTCAAGGCCTTTGCGGCCGGACAGTTCGCTAAGATTCTTAGACATTTTCTTTCCTGTTTACCGGGGCCATTGCTTCCGCGAGATCATCTGTCCGCACGCGCCCGGTGTTTGAATACACGGTTAATTTATGGTTTCTGCAAAACGCCATCAGTGTCAAGCCGCTTTGTTGAGCGATATCGACAGCAAGCGACGATGGTGCTGATACGGAAGCAAGATAAGGTATGCCTGCGGATATTGCTTTACTGACGATTTCGAATGAAATACGGCCGCTGACGGTCAGGCATTTTACCTGGTTGAGGAGGTTATTATAGATCAGGTCACCGATGACTTTATCGACCGCATTGTGTCTGCCGATATCCTCGCGGATACTTAACATCTTGCCATCCAGCGTAAAAGCACCGGCGGCATGAGTACCTCCGGATTGCTGGAAGGAGCTTTGTTGTTCGCTGACCTGGTCGAACATTTGGCCCACAAGGGCTGGCTCGAGCGATTCTGTATTGATGATCTTTACCTGCGTTTCGTCATCAAACGAAGTTTTGCCGCATAGGCCGCAGGAGGAGGCAGACATCACATTGCGAGTGCCGGCAAAATCCTTGAGGATGAGGTGATCAGGGATCGTGAGGTTGATGGCGGTGATATAGCCGTCCTCGTTGATTCCGGTGGCCTCCAGTTTGGGGTGGACATCCAGTTCCCGGTAGATACTTTCTGAAAATAGGAGGCCTCTGACCAGGTCTTTTTCCTGTCCAGGGGTCTGCATGGTGACGGTAAATGGGATGTTATTGACCGAGATGCTCAGGCCGATCTCGACGGAGAGGACATCGCGGACAGGGGAAAACTTCCCGTCCTTGTAAAAGAGACCGTTGTATTTTTTAACATTCATGCTTGATGATCAATGAAATATGCCAGGGAGATAACGGCATTTTCCTGCATTCAAATATACTCAAACCCCTGCTATGCTTCAAGAATTGAGCCGACTTTTCTTCCCGGTGGGCATTAAAAATGCGATTGGAAGTAAGTTCGAAAGTTAAACGTCTCGTCGGGGGCGTATTGCATCCGCCCTCGAAGAGACGGGATATCTTTCGTCAGGGGCGGATGCAATACGTCCCAGACGAAAGATACTCTTTAAGGATTTTTGCCAGTAGCCAGGAGGCTACTAAACTATGATCTGTAAGTAGTCCATGATATAAATGCTCCTGCCGTCCGCAGCCGAAGGCTACGAACAACATTTGTTTTTTTTAAAACAAATGCATTGAGCTGGCAAAGCCAGCGGTTATCAACCCTTACGTCATGAGTCTGGCGTCTGCGAGTCTGGCGTCTGGCATCTTAGTTATAGATCCCCTTCAGCCGTTCCGCCGTTCCGCCACATTTAG
>JANNSS010000378.1:0-8188 GCA_031402955.1 Saprospiraceae bacterium | reverse complement strand
GCATAATCGGCCCGACAAAGGAGAAATCATCAAGCCAGGAGGAACTCTTGTTGTAAAAGAAAGCAACCAAACATAACAGGATCAACTCGACCAGGAGCTTGATCACGTAACGGAACGGAATGGGTATGCGAGGTTGTTTAGCCAATTAAGTGAAGAGTGAAAAGTGAAGAGTGAAAAATGAGTTTATGCCTTATTTTTTGTAAAAGTAAGGGAATCAGGATAATGAGAGGATATGACTAAAATATTTCTTGCAAAATAAGTTTATTAGATCAACGTTGGAAGGAAGTAATACAGTGCGGGTTAGGTTGTATTGCTCACTTCAAAAAAGGTATTTTATGACACTTAAAGCATGGATGTGGTCTCTTGTACTTTTTCTGCCGTTTATCATGTTGAATGTTCATCGGAATCATATCCAGGAGTCAAGTACCTTCTCCATTCCCCTTGACAAAGACAAATCAGGTATAAGACTCTTAGCTGCCAATTGCAATGATGCTACGATAGTCGAATTAATGCCGGTTAAACTGGCAACCTATTACAAGTTCACCAATCTTGCCGCGAGAGCGATTTTTGATAATAATTTTAGCGTCGCTTCCGTATATTATGACTCCGCGTTTAGCTATAAACAGTATCCTTTTTTTGAAGACCTTAAGAAATACATTCTAGTTAATTATAAGTCAGGATTATTTGATAAAAATGAGCAAGCACTTTTTCACCTGATCCATCATAAGAAAATTGATACCACTCAGTTGTTTTCTGTGCTCCCAAAACGTGTTTTTGATGATAAGAATCTGAAATTGATCAACAAATTAATAAAGGAACTAAAGAAGGCAAAGCCACGGGAAAGTGCCCTTTCTAAATCGCTTAAAGAGATCTTCGTTATCGATCAGGGGGTGAGGGATTATGATCAGATCATGCAAAAAAGTCCGGAAGCTCGTAATGCGATCTATTCAAGCAGAGATAGTGTTGATGCAGTGAACTTCAAAAGGTTCGAAAAACTGTATGCCCAGTATGGATTCCCTGATGAAGAATCAGTTGGTGCTTTTTTTGATGATGAACATCAATGGGCTTATATAATCAGTGTTTTACTTCTGCATTTCAAAAATCCCAAAGATGAAGAGGCTAAAAGAAAAGTTCTTACCATAATAAAAGCCGCACTTTATTCAGGTGAAATGCATACTTCGCTTTGTGCAACACTTTTGGAAGATAACGGTGTTAGGGCGCAAGATCCAACAAATGAATATTATTTTTTAAGTACTACCATCAATCTAGTAATGGGTGAAGTGTATAGACCTTTTGTTTTCTACACCGACAGCCTGATGAAAGAGGTTAATACTAACAGAATCGCAATTGGCCTGGATTCATTCCATATCACGCAAAAACAGGTGGTCTGCCAATTCGTTGCTGCAAAAAATAATGAGTCTATGTATTTTATCCCAATGGCACCGTACACTTCAATACATGATCTTCCACCTGGAATAGTGAAGATGTCCTGCGAGGAAGTAAACGTTGACTACCACTCATATAAAATAAACACAGCCAAGATTATGGACAAATGCCGTTGCGAGGAAAAGGTGTATTAGATAGTCTTTGCAATTAAACCAGGATCGTCGCTATAAAATTTTGTAGAACAAGTTCAGTGAAAAGATTTTTAATCAGCTGGTTTTGCCAGATAATTTGTATCAGGATTCCAGGCGAGATAGCCGGACAGGCTGAGGAGCTCGACATATGCTGAAGCTATATCCTGCACTAGTTCCAGTTGATGCAATACCAGCTTTTGTTGCGCAATCTCCAATTCGATATTCTCCAATGGTGTAATATGAGCCATCAGTGCCGGGTTAGAGAGCATTTGATGGATTAAGCTGTTGTCTAGTCGGTCAACAGTCAGGTCATATTCACTGAAGAGACCCTCCAATATGGCAATCTGGCTCTGCCATAACTGATCACGCTCCACGCTGGCTTCATCAGCTTTGGCCTGACTTTCTTTAAGATCGAGCAGTGCATCTCCCTTTCGATATCGGTTGTTGGCTGTAATTGGAACCAGTAACCCAAGCCGGAATGCAAAATTGTTGAAGGTGTTAAAGTTATTCGGACGTTCAAGGTAAAGTGGGTTCTGATAGCCAAGGGATACATAATCCAGGATCTGTCGGTTCTGTGCGGAAGTATAAGCAAAGACAGTGGAATCCATTTGAATTTCGGCCGATAAAGCAAGATTGGTGGGATGGGCTACATATCCTGAAGTCTTCAAAAAAATAAATAATTGTCTCAAATCTTCGATCGAAGCCAGTTGTTCTATACTGATAGATGAAAAGGTACCTGAATATTTTTCTATTTCGAGTTTGGCGAGTCTCAACCGCTCTTCAATCTCATTGATATCCAGCATCACCCGATTACGATCTTCTTCGACATCCAGGATCCTGCTTACTTTAACTTCAAGTATACCTGTGGCAAGCATCTGCTTGATGATGTCATGTTCATGATCAAGAAGTGAATCCAGGCGTTTCAGCCCCTCCAACTCTGGCAGTGTATAGACATACTCCGACAATGCTTCATAACGGTCTGTCAGTGCTGAATGGGTAACAACGGCCTGCCTGGTGGTTAAGGTCTGGACTCTTGCCGATTTTACTTGCTTCTGTTTCTGGCGAACAGCAAAGTCATTAAAACTAACCTGAAGACGCAGATCATCTTCATTGCGCAGGTAACCATAAATCGTGTCACCCAACACACTTCCATTGAATCCGATGCGCAGCGCTATTTCCTTCACTAACGGATCATGCATTTTCAAATCACTAGCAAGATCCCTTATGGATTGATAGCGCAAAACGTTTTGATCATCTTTGGCGGTGCCCAGCACATCCTCTATAGTGATGACTTGTGCCTCTAATGACCATCTTGAAAATAAAGACAGAATCAGGATCAGGTACCGCATGCTATTGACCATGGGGTAGGGTGATATTCACCTTTTCGGAAATATAAAATGAATTCGTGTCAGGAATGGAGATATACACTTCTCTACCCCAGGATCTCAGGTCTATGAACTTCCGGAGCCGCAGGGGTAGTTCTGTCATTTTAGGGTTGACACCGACGATGAGTCCGGTGGAGACAATCCCGGGTCGATTAAATGAAGCCATTTCCACATTACTGCCGATGGATAAAGGCACTTCATTTGTTTCATGTATAAACCCAATGATTTTGTTGGGTGCATCCGGGTTGATCTTCACTAAGTCTTTATGCGCCTGGATCATGGCATTGACAGTAAAATAGACATCTTCCACATACCCGTCGATGGGACTGATGAGCACTAGCCGTTCACGTTCCGTTTCGATCATTGTCAATTGGCCTTTTAATTTATTTGCCTTCACAGCCGCTATATCATCCGTCGCGTTGATCTTGGCTGAAAGGACGAGCAATTCTTCTTCAGCCTGATGTTTGAGATCTTCCTTTTGCTTTTGTAAACCATCAATACGTTCCTGGATTACTTTATTCTCCACCGGAGTGGACTGGCCATACAGATTCCCTCTATACACCATCAGAATGGAATCTTCGGTATGTAATAATTTTATATCAATAGTTAATTCACGCAAGTCAACATTTAACTTTGCTTGCACTACCTCCTTTTCTTTTTCCAGAATAGCACGTTCGGCAGCACGTCCGGTTTCATTGGCAAGCATTTCACGGTACTGGTTAAATTCATTTTCATCGAGTTCAGCCCGGTGAAAAATAGCAAGGGTATCCCCTGCCTTAATTTTATCTCCGGCCTTTATAAAAACTTCACGTACGGACAGGTCATGGTCAAAATTGAGGATGCGTGGTTCTGTTTCCGCTATTCCGAAAAAGGTACTTCCCTGCTTTCCCTGGAAATCCCTCGCAATCCACAGGCAGGCGAGTATCGCAGCAGGGAAAAGAATATAGAGTACATTGAATTTCATGATAGCGTGCTTCTTGCCGGGGTTAATCAAGAATGGCATTTTCTGCAACGGTCTGCTTCGTCAACCGCCGAACTGTTAGCCCTGATGACTCGAGAGCTGCGACCAGTTCCAGGTGACTGTTTTCATCGTACAAGAGGATATGATATTCTCTTTCATGCGTTTGATCTTCTGCACCCCGTCCAGGCTCTGAGCGCATATCCATCAGGGTGATACGACGGCAAAATCGTTTCAAAACTTCATCCATAGTATGTATTCGTTGAGGATTATCGATCCGGATCCGCAGTTCCCAGATCACGTGATTCCCCATGTGGAAGGGCGTGAATTTAAGGCACACCCCGACAAAACAAAACATAGTTGTGCCGATGATAGCTATCATAAAAACATAAGAACCACAAGCGATACCGGTACCTAAAGCTGCAAACATGAAAATGATGTCACGGGGATCACGAAAGGTGGTCCTGAAGTTGATGATCGTTAACGCCCCAAGAATGCCTAATCCCGAAGCAACATTATCCCCAATACTTTGCAAGATCATGGTCGCAATCATTGAGCTGAGGATCAAGGACTGGATATAATTACCGGTACGAAGTGTAGAAGGGCTGGTGAGCCAATACACGAAGGCGATCAGGGATGAACATAAAAAGGCCAGGAGAAAAGTGAACAGGACCATCTCGAACGTTGGGTTCTGGATCTTGGCATATTGATTGAAAAAATCCTGCATAAAGAATGTGGTGTGATCTGCAAATGTAAACCGAAAGTAAAACAAAGAGCCGGAAATGCACACTATGTGCTTCCATCCGGTCTAAAATTTTGAAAGGCAGCCCATAGGATGCAGACATTCAAAGAGGAAGGAGAGCCTAAACAAAGATCAGGATGGTCTTATTTTTCTTCCCATTTTCAATCATCACATACCTGCCGTGGAGTAAATGGCCGGTATTCATGGTCACATTGATATCACTGACTTTATCCTTATTGACGGCGATAGCTCCTCCCTGAATGGCCCTTCGCGCTTCACTCTTGGAAGGCAATACCGTACTGAAATCACTAAGTACATCAATCAGGCTGACACCACCATCCAACACACGCTTTGGTATGTCAAAAGATGGAATTTCATTGGAGATCAGCTGTAAATCCGACTCGCTCAATTCATGCAATTGTTCTTTGCTCGCTTTGGCATTGAACAGGATGTCTGTTACATTCTTAGCGCTTTGGCATGCAGCTTGGCCATGGATACGTATCGTGAGTTCCTGTGCAAGCTTAGCTTTCAATGCATTTGGATACCCAAGAAATTCAGCTTCAAGGCTTTCTATTTCATCTTTTGACAACAATGAAAAATACCTGAATAGTTTTGGCAGGTCACGGTCATCGACATTGAGCCAGAACTGATAGAATTTATAAGGCGTCGTCATCTGCGGATCAAGCCAGATATTACCTTCTTCTGATTTACCAAATTTCTTACCGTCCGCTTTTGTTAGCAAAGGAGTCGTCAAGGCATACACTTCACTCTCCGCAACGTTACGGCGTATAAATTCTGTACCTGAGGTGATGTTGCCCCATTGGTCCGAACCTCCCATCTGTAAGATGCACCCATAGTCTCTGTACAATCGCAGGTAATCATAGGCCTGCAATAACTGATAGCTAAATTCTGTGTAAGACATCCCAACTTCGACCCTCTTCTTTACAGACTCCTTCGCCATCATATAATTGATCGTAAGGTGCTTTCCGACGTCCCTCAGGAAAGTCAGTGCATTCATGTCCACATAAAAATCAAGGTTGTTGACCAGGATGGCACCGTTATCCTTATTTTCGAAATCCAGAAGCCGGGTCATTTGGTTGACCTGATGTGCTAGATTTTTATCAAGTTCATCATATGACTTTAATTCACGCTCAGCGTCCTTGCCTGAAGGATCGCCAATGCGGCCTGTTGCTCCACCCATGAGTAGGATGGGGCGATGACCACATCGTTGGAAATGGGTCAGGAGCATTACCTGAACGTAATTGCCCAGTGTTAGGGATGGAGCTGTCGGGTCAAATCCGATATACCCTACAACGATCTGCTCATTCAGTTTATCCTCCAGGCCTGGGGTTTGATCATGGATCATCCCTCTCCAGGTCAGCTCTTCAATAAAAGACTTTCTCATGCGTTTTGCTTCTAAATATGTACTTAGCAGGGGCAAAAATGGAAATTTGCGCTCATATTTGACCGAATACTCTGAAGCCGACGGCAATAAACTATGAAATACGAGCCCTGGATAGCAAAAAAACTAATGGCCTCGGGAGGAGGTGGGTTTACCCGCATCATCCTATGGATAGCTACCGGTGCAGTGGGTCTCTCCGTTGCCGTTATGATTCTTTCCCTGGCCCTGATGACCGGTTTCAAGCAGGAAATCACCCGCAAGATGTTCGGATTCTGGGGACATATCCATATCTCAGATCCCAGATCTATCAGGTCATATGAGGCCTTACCCTTTGAGTATGATTCGACGCTGATTGAATCCATTGAATCTGTCGAAAAGGTTGTCTCCACACCCGATCCGGATCTGCCAGGTCAAAAGCCCTTTGAATCTAAAGGTGGTGTAAGGCATGTGCAGTCCTATATCTACCTCCCGGGTATTATCACCCATGATGACCAGATGGAAGGTATCGTCCTGAAAGGAGTAGGAGAGGATTATGACTGGAAGGTGATCAATCAATATAATGAATCTGATACCTTATGGACGGCTCTCGGGGATGATGAATTGATTATCTCGCGAATCACCGCTGACAGGTTGAGATTGAAACAGGATGATAAACTTATCCTCCACTTTGTCAGAGAAGGAAAGCAATTGCAGAGGCGATTTATCATCAAAGGCATCTATAAAACAGGTCTTGAAGAGAACGATGCAAAATTTGCGCTTGCCTCCATTCAACGCGTAAGAGATGTTTTGAAATGGGACAGCACGCAGGTGAGTGGACTTGAAATAGCGATTGACAATATTGATGACCTGGATCTCATCACCGAGTATATATACCGTGAAGAAATTCCTGCCCATCTCTATGCAGAAAACATTAAAGAAAAATTTCCCAGCCTGTTTGAATGGTTGGAGTTGCAAGACATCAACACTATCGTGATCATCGGTCTGATGCTTGCTGTAGCGATCATCAATATGATTACAGCATTACTCATTCTGATTCTTGAGCGAACGCAGATGATTGGTATCCTCAAGAGCATTGGAGCGCGGGATGGATCTATTCGACAGGTCTTTCTGTGGTTTGCTATGTTTATTACCATTGGGGGTATATTGATTGGCAACATCCTTGGCCTTGGGCTGGCATGGCTGCAAGACCGATTTAGGTTTGTCAAGTTGGATGAGACTGATTACTACCTTGATTATGCACCTGTGATGGTATTGCCATGGCATCTGTTGGTCGTCAATGTGGGAGCTCTTGTATTGATTGGACTGTGCCTCATAGCACCTTCATTTCTGGTGAGTAAGATCAATCCGATCAAAACGATCCATTTTCAATAATTTATGATCTGGCGCCTCAGGATGTTCGGAGGAAGACTGCTTCACTTTATACTCCAGTGGCCTAAGCGAGTATTACGATTGTGCTTATGGACGTTATGGATCAGTTCACCACGTGGGAAGCATAGCTTTTATCGATGGTTATGTGGCATGATCCTTTTGATTGTTGATCTCACGCCTGTCAGCCTGCTTTATGAAGCGATCATGGATATCATCAAGACAAGGTCAAGAGCATTGTCTGCAGAAGAAATCAGCATTGCACAATCTGTTTTTGGTGAAAGCATAGCGCTTCGGTTGGTGAGTATGGATCCTTCATCATGGCCTGTCCGGCAGAGAAAGGCAAGTGCCTATGTAAGTTTTCATACGATCAATTTTGATCAGGCGCTGCCTCCCCATACTTTCATCCATGAGCTCGTGCATATATGGCAATATGAACGATATGGCAGTGTTTACATTAGTGAAGCCCTCTGGGCACAACGCTGGGGTGGGGGTTATGATTATGGTGGTCTTGAACCACTCGTCCATTACAGTCAGGGAAACGGCCTTTTTGCTTTTAATTTTGAACAGCAGGCGGATATCATTGAGGATTATTATCGGTGGACTGTAGGTCTTCCTTTGCAATGGGCCTTGAATGTGCCGGGTATTGGAGAGGTGCTGGAGAGATATAGGGATGAGGTTTTCTTTAATAGCCGCATCGCAAATCATCAGATGTAGGGGATCGAAGTATACATATCCAATACAAATCACCAGATGTAG
>JANNSS010000377.1:0-9479 GCA_031402955.1 Saprospiraceae bacterium | reverse complement strand
GAGGATGAGGCGAAGGACAAAGAGATTAATAGGCTTAAACGGGAAATTGAGGAGAAGGATAAAGAGATTGAGAAATTGAAGTCCGGGGAAAAATAATTTGGACATGTTGCAGGAGCAAACTCCTGCAACGGCAAGGAGATTGAGAAATTGAAGTCCGGGGAAAAATAGAAATTCATGTAGATTTCCAGATAGGGATATCGGTGGTTGGCGGAGAAAACTCCATCCAACGGCGAGTGGAGACAGAAGAAATTATTGATCTTTGCGCGGAATACGGAATATTGTACAACATTCAATTAAAATAACATGAGCAAGATCAGAATACTCGCCAATGACGGCATTGATGATACAGGAAAGGCTATGCTTGAAGCTGCAGGCTTTGAAGTTGTAACGACCCATTACAAAGCAGAAGAACTTGAGGCGCAATTAAAAACCTTTGATGCGATTACGGTACGCAGTGCTACACAGGTACGTCAACCATTGATTGATGCGTGCCCAAATCTAAGAGTCATCGGGCGCGGAGGAGTCGGGATGGACAATATTGATGTAGCCTATGCAAGGGGAAAAGGATTGGGGGTATACAATACACCTGCCGCATCATCCAGATCTGTTGCTGAATTGGTGACGGGTCATGCTTTTACAATGATGCGCCAATTACACCTGGCTAACAGAGCCATGCCGGTGACGGGGAATACGGAGTTTGCAAAATTGAAAAAACAATGCAGCGAAGGCAATGAACTCCTTGGTAAGACCATGGGTATCATCGGGTTTGGGCGTATTGGACAGGAAGTGGCGCGGATTGCATTAGGGCTGGGGATGAAAGTAGTTGCATCGGATCCGTTTGTGCAAAAAGCTACAATTGTCATCAGTGTGCATGGGTCAGATCAAACTATTTCTGTGGATATTCAGACTACAGGTATTGCTGAACTATTAAAACAATCGGATATCATCACTATTCACATCCCGAAGGCAGACAAACCGGTGATTGGGAAAGAAGAATTATCAGTACTGAAAAAAGGTGTAATCCTGATCAATACAGCGCGTGGCGGTGTTTTTGATGAAGACACATTGTTAGAGGGATTAAATTCAGGACAGATCGGTGGCGCGGGTCTGGATGTATTTATCGGAGAGCCGACACCAAGAACCGATATTCTCACGCATCCGAAGATTTCATTGACACCTCATGTTGGTGGATCTACGGCTGAAGCGCAGGAGAATGTGGGAAGGGAGCTGGCGGGGTTGATTATTGATCACTTCAGTAAATGATCTCGTTACATGAGAGGCTTTGTTTACTTTTTTTTCCGGAAAAAAAGTAACAAAAAACCTCGTCGCGCTAAAAACTCGCCTATTCTTTCATGCAACTATTTGGGTTCCTGGTTCGCTGGCACGCTTATTCATATTTCATGTCCGGTTTCTTTCATTTGTTGAGCCCCATGGAGTCTTGTAAATGCATGAAACCAATCATTCGCTCGGCTCGAACAGTTTAGCGCGACAGGATGGTGCCGATTCGAAGTGATTTCCATTGTTTTCATTTAAATATAAAAGGTCCCCTTTCAGGGGATTTAGGGGTAAAGGAATATTCGCGCAGCTCAGACAGTTTTGAGCGACAATCAGGCGCCTATTTGAAGTGATTTAATCCCCGCAACTCAACCAAATTTGGGTCACAGTCCTCTGCCTAGTCGAGGTGATTTTATTGATATAAACAATATTCCATCTCGTACTTGTCGAATCTCATCGGAGCGAAAAATTATGCCTCCCCGGGGTTTGCTTGCGTGAGGATGAGTACAGCGCAACACGGGGGGCGGGGGCGAAATGACTTGTGGCTCTGTTGCTCAAACATTTTTGGGTCACAGATTTGTGCCTATTCGAAATGCTTTTTCCCTCGCGGCTCGGACAGTTTAGCGCGACAGATTGGTACCTATTCGAGATGATTTTTTTCCACATTAGAGCCCGCAGACGGATCTTACGACGAACGATGTATTTGATTCGTGCCTGCCGCCAGGAGGCGCCTGTGCGTGATTTTCATCGAAACTTGATTTTGCGTGATGTTCGAGACGCAGGCGGAGCCTACGACGAACATGATTGTAATGCAATATCTTAAACAGGTAGGGGTTCAAAATATTGAACCCCTACCTGTTTAAGATATTGCTAGATTTCAAGATGATTTTTACGGAGGATGTCGAGGAAATCATCCTCTTCGATGAGGTCTGCGCCGAGAGTGCGCATGTGTGTTGTGTCCTGCTGGCAATCAATCCAGAGATATCCTTTTTCTTCGAGATATTTGGCGAGATGGATGAAGCCGACTTTGGAAGCATTTGGTTTTTCGGCAAACATACTCTCTCCGAAAAATATTTTGCCAAGGGCTATACCGTATAAACCACCTACAAGTTGTTCATTCTCCCATACTTCCACGGAGTGGGCGTAACCAAGATGATGAAGGATTGTATATGCATCAATCATTTCGGGCATAATCCAGGTACCATCCTGCCCTACTCTTTTCACGTAAGCGCAACGTTGCATCACCGTTGTAAAATCCTGATCAATAGTGACGTTGTATTTCTTTTGATTGATAAAATTTCTGACGGAGTGAGAAACATGCACCTCACCGGGTCTGACCATCAATCGGGGTGCCAGCCACCACCATAGGATGGGCTGCCCTTCATGATACCATGGAAAAATACCCCATCTGTAGGCTAACAATAATCGCTCAGGAGACAAGTCTCCTCCTACAGCCATCAGGCCATCAGGTTCGCGAAGAATAGGATGTGGAAATATCAGTTCGTCATTAAGGGAATATACAGGCATCCCGAAGCAATCACCTGTTTACTTTCTCATGCTCTATGATGGCATCGAGTCCCCGATCTGTCAGGGCATCCTTATATGGTTTCAATTCCTCCAGTGTACCCATTTTGACACTGGCCCTGCCTTTTGTATGTACGATCCAGGCTAACTGTTCCGATTGCTCATTGGTATGGTTGAGAACTTCCATAAAGCACTCGATCACCCAATCGAAGGTGTTAAAGTCATCATTGAGCACGATGAGTTGTGTTTGCTCTCCATCGGTGATGAGCTCTTCAACCATAATGTCTTCCTGTTCTTTGGAATGGCTATCGTACAACATGGGTGATCATTTTTAAAAATGTAATGGTAAATAATTCGTTCAGACTGTCTGAAAGTTACGAAGAGCATTTTGAATTGCATCCATATCCGGAATATTTCCTGCATTTTCGAGTACTTCGGCATAGCGGACTATGCCCTCTCCATCGATGACAAATGCTGCGCGTTTTCCGACCCCTTTCATGTTGTGACCAAACTGCTCATAGATTGCATCATACGCCTTGATGGTGTCTTTGTTGAAGTCGGACAATAATGTGAAAGTGAACTGGTTATCCTGTTTGTACCTTGCGAGGCTCTGAGGCGTGTCGACGGAGATAGCCAGTACTTCTGTATCCAGTGCATTATATACTTCCATTTCATCCCTGGCAGAACACAATTGTTTTGTGCAGGTACTGGTGAATGCCAGCGGGAAAAACAAGAGGACTACATTCCTTCCTTTAAAATCAGAGAGGTTGACCATCTGTTTATCAGATGAGTAGAGAGAAAAGTCTGGAGCCTTATCGCCGATTTGGATGGACATGTGCAGTGGATTGGGTTATTAACGAAGGGTTCGTCTATTTGTGTATACTTGTGCGAAGATAACAACAATTCCTCCGGTGAGTTTAAAACGGGCCTATATTGATCTGCATATTGCTGTGGTGCTCTTAGCAGGTACAGCTGTCCTGGGTGATCTCATCTCCTTGTCAGCCAGTGCATTAGTCTGGTGGCGCACGCTGATCGCCAGCATCGGAATTGGTCTGTTTCTGAAACTGTCCGGAAAACTAAACCTGCGATGGATCAGGACTCAACGTAAGCTTTACTTACTCGGAGGCATGGTAGCGATCCATTGGATTTGTTTCTTTGGCTCCATCAAGCTGGCCAATGCTTCAACAGCGTTGATTTGCTTTGCAACGATATCGCTCTTCACCGCCATGATAGAACCATGGATCACAGGTCGCAAACGCGAGACACATGAAGTGGCTTTTGGACTGTTGGTTATTCCCGGCATTGTGTTGATTGCAGGGCGTGCGCAAGGCGATGTGATGGTGGGAATCATACTGGGCATCACTGCGGCTTTGCTATTGGCGATCTTTTCGAGTTATGAAAAAAAGTGGATCATGGAAGTCGATCCGGAACATATGACCTTGCTGCAGATGACTGGTGCGTGGCTGACAATGTGTGTATGGATTGGTGGTGAAAAACTATTCTTCGGACTTGATCGGTTTGTACCAAGTGGACAGGATTTTATATATCTCTTGATCCTTGGGCTTGTATGTACATGTGTTGCATGGGTATTGTGTACACGTGCTGTTCGATCCGTCACGGCATATGACTCCATCATGGTGATCAATCTGGAGCCGGTGTATGGGATCATCATGGCTTTCCTTATCCTTAAAGATTTTAAAGAACTCAATACCAATTTTTACATCGGGGCAGGCATCATCCTGGCTTCAGTGATCATTCATCCAATCTGGCAAAGCCGTTATGCTCGCAAATGAAATTCAAAAATATACGGACGATTACAGCAACGTTCATGATGCGATCCTGAATGAAGTAGAGCGATCTACGCATCTGCATACCATTGCTCCACAGATGCTGAGTGGCAGAGTGCAGGGTGCATTCCTGACTTTAATGACATCCTTGCTTCAGGCTAAACATGTGCTCGAGTTAGGGACCTTCACTGGCTATGGCACGATATGCCTTGCACGAGGACTCAAAGGGTCACCGGATAGTAAAGTGGTCACGATCGAAGCGAATCCGGAGTTTTCATTCCTCATCAAAAAACATCTGGTGATGGCGGGGGTTGAAAACAAAGTAGAGTGTTTGTTTGGCAGAGCACAGGATTTGATCCCGCAAAGGGATGAAACGTGGGATCTGATCTTTATCGATGCGAATAAACAGGAGTATGTAGAATACTATGAAGCGGTGATTGATCGTGTTCGTCCCGGTGGGTTGATCTTATCTGACAATGTATTGTGGAGTGGCAAGGTGGTCTTTGAGCGTAATGATGTGGATGCGAAAGTGATACATCGTTATAATGAAATGCTCTTCAGGGATCCAAGGGTGGAGGTGTTGATGTTGCCGATCAGGGATGGATTGAGTATAGCAAAAAAAGTGAAAAGTGAAGAGTGAAGAATGAGCTGTCAGCTATCAGTTGTCAGCTATCAGCTTTCAGTTGTCAGCTATCAGTTTTCAGCTGTTAGTGTTTTGAGCTACCAGCTTCCAGAGTATTTATAATTACTCTCATTACTTAGCTGTTGTCAGCTATCAGTAGTCAGCTATCAGCTGTCAGTTATCAACTTCCAGAGTATTTAAAATTACTCGCACGACTTACTCTCACGACTGACGTCTCACGCTTCACAACTCAGTACGCATCACTCACCATTCAATGGAGAAATCAAACTTTATTTACATCTTCACCTTTAAATCTCATCGTTTAATTCAGGTGCGAAATAAAAAAGAAATGAAATAGACAAAAAAACAAAAGATCTTACTATATTTAATTATGTCTTTGAGGTGAGTAATGACTATAAACTTAATTTTAATAAAAATTAAATCAAAACAAATGTCCTCCGTTTCGTCCAAATGGCAAATGTCTTGTCATTTATTTATCTAGAATCGTTTGCGGGAAATCAATTTTAAAAAATCAATCAGCTTGATATATGAAAAACGTATTCACCCCCATTTGGCTATCTCTTTCATTGATAGTAGGATTAGGTACATTTAATTATTCATCATACCGTTTATTACGAATGACAATTATGGAATCTCCTGCCAAGGTTATAAAAAGCGATTCTATTCTTTATACATCCGGAATCAATTTACACATAACGGATTCAACTAAAATTGATAGCATAACCTACAACACCTCCTTTGAATGGAGGTACCAACGAAATAATTCCAAGACAGAAATACAATTCCTAAAAAATATCAACAACAATGCATTTGTTAATCTCCATCCAAAAGTATTTAAATGGATGATTTTCCATACTGCTGCCTTGTCCCTTTTCATGGCCTCATTTCTTTTTATTCTGAACCTGATAATACAAATATGGATGCCCTGGAAGGCAATGCTAAACCTAAAGTATATATTGACTTTAATCCTTAGTATTTCGGGTATTATTGTGTTTTTGACAGTCTTTGGGAAAATCACTCCAAAAATTTGGAATGGCATACAAATCATGGATCATTTCAATTTGATTTTCTCAAATCCCGAATGTGCTATACATTTTTTCGTATGGCCAATGCAAGCTGTCTCGTTTTTCCCTATAATAGGCATCCTTCTGATCAACCTCAGGGTCTACCATGTATTTCAAAAAGAGAAAATACAACCCACACATATTGAATACATCAAACTGAAAGACACATTGAACATTTTCGCCCTTTATCTCGGCTTGTTGGTTTCTTGCGCGGTAATTGGTACCGGATTGCAGCAGGAAATGATTATTGGAGAGATTCCGGGACTAAAAGTTCTATACCCCAATGAAATGATCTATGCCTACGGTATTGCATTTTCCCTAACTCTTTCCCTGGTTTTTATTCCGTCCTATGCCTATTTAGTCAAAGCGAGCCGAGCTTTTTCAAAAGCAGACAAAGATGAAGAAAACAATTCAGCGACATTTTTATGGCTACACATCAGCAAAGAAACGATTGACAACTTGAAATTGACATTTTCAATTATTTTACCATTACTCACCAGTATCATTCAACCTCTTTTATCGTAATCAGTGATTTGTCTTGGCACTTTCGAACGAAGTTAAACTTCGACTCTCAGCAAGTATCCCGTCTCCTGAGAGCAGCGCGGGGCGGGTGTCTTCGCCAGCTTTAATCTCATCAGGTAACCAAATCATGCCTCCTCGGGGTTTGCAAGCGAGAGGTTGAGCATAGCGCAACCCAGGTCAAGCGCAGCGCAGATCACGCCTCCTGAGAGAAGCGGGGGGGGCGGGGGCAACATAGCAGCTTTAAACACAACATTCCTTGCCGTATCAGGTTATACTAACTAAACCTACATTTTATGAAAAAACCAAATCCATCAGACGACCAGAAAACCAATCCAGCAAAAGACGATGCGAAAGGATATCCAGCAAAAGACGATGCGAAAGGATATCCGCTATATCCAAAGCAAGACGATATCTATAGTCGCGCGAAGGAAGAAAAAGATATAAATCCTGAGGACCTCTCGAAAATCAAGTCAGCCAATGATAAGTGGGAGATCGATCCGGATGAAGAGCTGGAGATAGATGGTGAGCTCCTTGGTGATGAGCTGGATGTGCCTGGATCCGAACTCGATGATGATGATGAAGCGATCGGAAATAAGGATGAGGAAAACAATTATTACAGTATAGGCGGGGACCGACATGAAGATCTGGAAGAGAGTGATGAGTGAAAATCAGCTGTCAGTTTTCAGCTATCAGCTATCAGTGCTTTGAGCTACCAGCTTCCAGAGTATTTATATTTACTCTCACGACTTTCCTTCGTGACTAAGTGGTTTGCTTCCAGCTTCCAGAGTATTAAAACGTACTCACAAAACATACTCACAAAACATACGCTTACGACGTACGCTCACGACGTACGCTCACGACGTACGCTCGCGCCATACTCACGCCTCACGCCTCACGTCTCACGTCTCACGCCTCACGCCTCACGATTATAAACTCAACACTCACAATTCACTACTCACGACTCACGATTCACGCCTCATACTTCGACTCCGCTCAGCACAAGCAACCTTCACGACTCACAACTGACAAGTGCCTCTTGTTGAACATACTTAGTTCGAATTAAGTATTTTCACGTCATGTTTCAATCCAAAACCAACCTCATACGGGGATCTATCGTATTCATACTCTTCATCCTGCAGAATACGGGCAGCCTGAGTGCTCAGCCTCCATTGTTTGATTACAAGCAATATGTATCCAAAGGTGACACTCTACTCTATCGGCAATTGTCGCCCGATTATAATACATCGAGACGATATCCGCTGGTCATCTTTCTGCATGGATCTGGTGAGCGGGGGATTGATAATGAAGCACAACTGAAGTGGGGTGCTATGAAATTTGCGGATGAAAAAACGATGATGATTTATCCTGTTTATGTGATTGCCCCACAATGTCCGCCGGATGAACAATGGGCCAATTTCAGGGGTGACAAGGATGGCAAAATGACTGTTCAAACTGATCCGACTATTCCTATGAGACTTGTCATAGAACTGATCCGTGAGATGAAGGCAACCTTACCAATTGATTCTAATCGCATATATATCACCGGACTTTCGATGGGTGCATTTGGGACCTTTGATGCGTTGGCGAGATATCCTGATCTATTTGCTGCGGCGGTACCGGTGTGTGGAGGAGGTGACATTTCGAAGGCACCTGTCTTTGCGCATGTTCCGATTTGGATATTCCATGGAGCGGAGGATCCGGCGGTAGATGCAACGCTATCGATTCAGATGGTGGATGCGTTGACAAAGGCGGGTGGGCATCCCGGGCTGACTATTTATCCTGAG
This sequence comes from Saprospiraceae bacterium, assembly GCA_031402955.1. Taxonomy (GTDB): domain Bacteria; phylum Bacteroidota; class Bacteroidia; order Chitinophagales; family Saprospiraceae; genus Opimibacter. The sequence goes on along the minus strand of JANNSS010000377.1, from coordinate 880 downwards.
GTAGGGCATTTCTCATGGTTGGGGGCGTATGCTGATCCGCATATGATGGAGTGGATGTTCAGGCAGGAGAAGTAAAACAGGAAAAGCGAAATACCACTGGCCATCTGCTGAAGGTCTTGAAACTAAGATGAAATTGTGAAGCAATTATGGTTGGATTTGAACAAAATAAATTTCATTGGAAGAGGATATTAGTCATTATGACTACCATGACCTTGATTTCTTATCTTATGGGCAAGATGCCCAGTAAAGAGTCGCAGCTAAAAAATGCTGTAGTTGAGTATTCCAAAACTTGTCCGGTCAATTTCGAAAATGGCTTGTCACTTGATAGTGTCAATTTGTTTCCACCTGGACAGTTAAATTATTATTTCACCGATAAAACCAGTATCGGTGAAAATTTTGATTCGACTCAGTTTATTACTATGGTGAAACATTTCTATAAAACAACGTCTGACAATACTGATTTTACAAAGTTTTTAAATGACGGTTATAAACTTAACTTTATGCTATTGGAAAAAGATAGTTCGGTGCTTCAGATTAAATTGGATTCAGAGTAGTATACTCTCCAGCAAAAGAAAAAACAGCTATATTTCTGTAATCAATTTTAACAAAACAATCTCCCCATGGCCACAGAAGGAACAAAAGAAAATCCCTGGAAACTCAAGACACCATCCTTGACCTCGGAGTACGAGATGTACAAGGATGTAAAGGATGGTAAAGAAGTGATCGTATGTGTTGTCGGTAAGACGACCCTCCTTTATGATTTCCGGTGCCTCAAGGATCTGCATGCTATGCTTAAAAAACATGGCGACTGGATGGAACTCGGCAGTGCCGACGAACAAAAACCCGCCAAAGACGGGACCGTTGAGGCCTGGGGACGCTC
>JANNSS010000376.1:0-21940 GCA_031402955.1 Saprospiraceae bacterium | reverse complement strand
CGGGGCGACGAACGACCAGTGCTCGCCCCATTGCGCGCCTTCGGTGATCCACTGGCGGAGGGTGTCGATCTGGATTTGACTGAGCGGCGGGCCGTGTTCGGGCTTCGGCATGATGTCATCGGGATCCTTGGAGGTGATGCGGGCGATCATTTCATGATCACAAAACAAGAAGCTGACCGGATTCGTGCTTTTGCAGGCACTGGTCTGGTCGTATCGCTTGTAGCACCCGTCACGACAGGAGCTGTCTTCAGGGATGGATCTCTGGACAATGGTATTATCACTCATGAATATACACATGGTATTTCAAACCGCCTGACAGGAGGACCATCATCCGTAGGCTGTCTCAGTGAAACAATGGATCATGAAAACCAGGAAGCCTATGGCATGGGTGAAGGCTGGAGTGATTTTGTCGCGCTCGTCCTTACTGCCAGACCAGGTGATACGGGTCAAAAGCGAAGAGGGATCGGAACCTTTGCACAACGTGAGGAAGTCAATGGAAAAGGTATCCGTGATTATCCCTACAGCACGGATATGGCTATCAACCCACTTACCTATAATTCAATCCAAACCCAGCCGGGTGAACATGGTATCGGCACCGTCTGGTGCGCCATGCTTTGGGACCTGTACTGGGCATTGTCAGATGCATATGGATGGGATCCTGATGTCTATCACGGAGATGGTGGTAATAATATTGCTATTCAACTTGTAGTAGATGGCATGAAACTACAGCCCTGCAATCCTGGCTTTATCGATGCCCGTGATGCAATACTTGCAGCCGATATGATCAATAATGGTGGTGCTAACCAATGCCTGATCTGGAGTGTATTTGCCAGAAGGGGGCTTGGTTTCAATGCCGATGGAGGAGACGCTGATTTGCAGGCAGATGGTGACGAAGGATTTGACCTTCCGATCTCCTGCCGCAGTGATGTAGTGTTTTTAAAAGATATGAGCGATGAGGTGATTGCCGGACAAACGATTACTGTCACATTAAAAGTGACTAATTATAAAGACGAAACATTGACCAATGTCTTCATTGAAGACCCGGTGCCTGCAGGTTGTACGTATCTGCCAGGTTCAGCGAATATTGAGCCTGCTACAGGCAACAGCCTCGTGTGGTCTATTCCAACGATGGAACCTGATGAGGAATTGACCATTACTTACCTACTGCAAACAGATGCTGACAATCACTCTATCCGTCAGGAATATGATGATATCGAAGGTGATGCTTACCTGCGCTGGTTTATTGATTATGACACAGACAAAGAAAGTTCCAACTTATGGTCACAGGAAGACGGCATCGTCAATAGTGGCGTGGGATCCTGGTATGTACATGATGTTGATGTTGAATCTGAGCATTGGATTTATAATGACGCAGCATATACGATAGAGGGGAATTATCCGGTGTACCGTTTTTATCAGTATTACAATAGCGAGACGGGCGTGGATGGTGGCTTCCTTGAAATCACCACAAATGATGGTGATACATGGGAATCGCTGGAAACAAATATTTTCAAACGCAAATATCCGCGTAAACTAACCTACAACACCTTTGTCATCCCTAACCTTTATGCATACACCGGATTGAGCTCTACAGAACTAACGATGTATCCAACCTATATTGACCTAAGCAACTATATCGGAGAAGATGTGAAGATCAGATATCGCTTTGGAACCAGCGCAAAAACCGGTGGTGATGGCTGGTACTTTGATGATGTCGAAATCATGGATGCTATACTTTATAATTCTGAAGCGTGTGTCACGAGCGATCAGTCTGATCCGATTTGTGCTGAGGCGCCAGAGCGTGGTACGATCGTTGATTCGCAGATCTCTATCAGCACAGAAGATGATCAATCAACGACTGCATTTGTGGTGATGCCAAATCCTGCAGGCGACATGATCCAGGTAGCGATGACTTCACTCAAAGAAAATGATGCGGTCGTGCGTATCTATGACCTGACCGGCCATTTGCTTGTTTCTGAAAACTGGGACATCACCAGTGGCCAGAATCAAAAGAGGATATCGGTTTCCGGATTTGCTTCCGGGATGTATGTGATCGAGGTGAATACAAAGGATGGGATGCGTAGTGAGAAGTTTGTGAAGGAATAAAGGAGCTGTCAGCTATCAGCTATCAGTTTTCAGCTACCAGCCACCAGCCACCAGCTACCAGCTACCAGCTACCAGGCAAACATGGGCGCAAAAAAAAAATAGAGACGCGATTAATCGCGTCTCTACTTTTTTTTTTGCGTCGCTGCTTTACGCGTCTTTTTTTGAGCCTCTGCTTAACGCATCTTTCTTATTTAAAATAGAAGGGGCTAAAAGAATAACAAAGATTTCCTAAATTGACACCATTACAGCCTATTCACCCAAACTATGAAAATGAAACTCCTCCTTCAGACAGTGATCATCTTGTCTTTTTCGTCACTTTCTCCCGCCTTCGGCCAGGGTGTAAATTATCTTCCAAAAGCTTATGCGCATATTGAGCAGAAATATGGATTGACCAAAGAATCACTCGGTGATTTAAAAGTCATAAGGCAATACCGTACTGCGCACAACGAGGTGGAACATGTGCAACTTGTGCAAACATATAGGGATATCGAAATATCCGGTTCCGGCATCAACCTTGCCTTTCAGCAAAATGGTGTTGTTTCCAGCATAAGTCATAATCTGAAAATGTTGGATAAGTTTCCGGTAACGCAGAAACAACCGAAGCTTACTGCCGGAGAAGCTATCACGCGTGCGGCGACATCTCTGGGACAGCCATCGCGTTCTGTTCCAACATTAAAAAACTATTCGGACAAAGGCATACCTGTTTATGAAAAAGGAAATATCAGCTTGCAAGATATACCGGTACAACTCAGCTATCTGCAGACCAGGACCGGCGCGTATAGGCTGGTGTATTCGATGTATATCGAATCAGCTGAAAAGGGCACGCTTTTTCTATCCTGGATAGATGCTGTCACAGGGGAATCGATTGCCGATGACGACATGACCTTGAATTGTCGATTTGAAGACGGCTATCTGTCACGCGGTGAAGACATTTGTGCAGATGAGATAACGAGCACTCCTGCTTTAGCTCCATCTTCATTGACAGGTGGACAATACTATGCTTTACCCTTGACCATTGAAAGTCCTAATCATGGCAATTTCGACTTGTTGACGGGTGCAGATAATATAGATGCTTCACCACTTGGATGGCATGATTCAGATGGCATCGCCGGTACAGATCACACAGATACGCGCGGAAATAATGTGCATGCATTTCCTGATCGTGACTTTAATTACCTGCCAGACTTTGATGTCGATGGTGGGGCCGATCTCATCTTTGATTTTCCGTTTGATGCGCATGCGGAACCTGTCGATCAGCAGGAACTATCAGTGACCAATCTTTTTTTCAGGAACAACATCCTGCATGATTTTGCTTTCCAATATGGCTTTGATGAAGTGGCGGGAAATTTTCAGCAACACAACTATACAAATGAAGGTGAAGGAGGAGATTATGTAGAAGCCATCTCCCAGTTTGGTGCCCTTGATCCGCTCAATTGTGGTATACAGACCAACAATAATATCCTCTGCGGCAATAATGCAGATTTCGCCACTCCACCGGACGGCATGAATGGGCGTATGCGCATGTTCACGTGGGATAAGGAAAATATCAACACAAATTATTTATTGAATGTTATCACGCCACCCGACCTGGCAGGGTTTCTTCTGACAGGCATGGCTAGATTTGGTGCTGAAATTACAACCATACCTGTAACAGGTGAGGTGATAGAAATTAACGATAATAACGGAGTCCCAAGCGATACTTCAGGTTGTGATACTATTCGAAATCAACCTGAAGTAATGGGCAGAATAGCCCTTATGAACCGAGGGGGGGGATGTCAAATAAGTAAAAAAATTTTAATGGCGCAGGAAGCCGGAGCTATCGGAGCCATCATCTGTAATTCGGATAACAGCGTTTTTGATTTTAATCCATTGACGTATGGATCACAAGTAACCATTCCATCTGTGATGCTTAAAAAAGATGATTGCGAAAGGATCCGTCTCTATGCAGGAACCGGACTCGTTGTTTCCCTCGTAACCAATGGTCCCAACGAGCGTGACGGATCTCTGGACAATAGTATAATATCTCATGAATATGCCCATGGCATCTCCAATCGGTTAACGGGTATAGGCTGTCTCAGTCCAGGTATGATGATCGGTGCCGCGGAAGAATCGTGGGCTATGGGCGAAGGCTGGAGCGATTTTTTTGCATTAGCCACTACTGTTCAGCCCGGAGATACAGGCGAAAAAGCCCGAGGTATAGGAACGTATGTCCTTAGAGAACCTTCCACTGGCATTGGCCTCAGGTATATCCCCTACTCAACGGATCTGGCCATTAATGATAATGATTACTCATACCTTCCGGTAATTGTTACTCAAACTCAATCTCCCGACCCTTTCCATTTCAATGTGGGAAGTGTGTGGGGATCTATGTTATGGGATTTATACTGGGCTTTCAGTGATGCCTATGGATGGGATCCCGACCTCTATCATGGGACAGGTGGAAACAATATGGCCATCCAGTTGGTCATGGATGGATTGAAGATGGGGCCTTGCAATCCCGGATTTATTGATGGTCGTGATGCTATCCTTGCGGCAGATATGATCAAAAATGGTGGCGCCAATCAATGCCTTATATGGAGCACTTTTGCACGAAGAGGGCTTGGGGAAGACGCAATGCAAGGTGATCCGGATTCCTGGTTTGATGGCGATGCAGGGCATGTAGTCCCGCGGAAGTGCTCTGATCAATTACTGGTTTCCAAGACCATGTCGACGGAAGTAATTGCCGGAGAAAATATTGAAGTCACCCTTGAAATCGGTAATTATAAAGGCTTTCAGGTAACAAATGTTTTCATTGAGGATATTATTCCTGACGGGTGCAATTTTATCACCGGATCAGCCAATATGGAACCATCTGTCGAAAATACATTAGTCTGGTCTATTCCCACTATGGACTCCGGCGAAGAAATCACCATTACTTATTTGTTAAAAACTAACCAGGCGAAAAAATCTATCCGTCTTTATTATGATGATATTGAAGGTTCTGCAGATGAACGATGGGACGTAAACTCGAGTGCTGGTGCCAACGATAATTTTTGGACACAAACCGATATCATCGTACATGGTGGTTTGTCTGCCTGGAGTGTAGAGGATATTGGATCAACTTCAGAACAATATTTGAACAACACTGATTATTATTTGATTTCAGGCGAGCATCCTGTATATCGCTTTTATCATTACTACGATACAGAAAAAGGATATGATGGGGGAATCCTGGAGATATCAACATTGGCTGATCCGGAGTGGAAACTAATAGACAAAGAAATTTTTCGCAATTCTTATCCTACCCTTTTTAATATTTCAGCCTTTGACTTATTCTTCCCTCTTGGATATACAGGACTAAGCTCTCAGGAGAAGAAAATGGACCCAACGTATATAGACCTCCGTGAATACATAGGGGAATTGGTAAAAATTCGCTACCGATTCTATACAGACTCAGAAATCTCAGGAGATGGATGGTACGTGGATGATGTAGAAATCACGGATGCCCTATTCTATAATTCCGAGGTGTGTAGCATCAGTGATCAGACAGAACAGTACTGTTCGTCCGCACCTGAACAGGGGACGTTTGTGGAAAGTCAGATCCCCACTGCAACTGAGGACGACCACTCCTCAGCTTTGTTTGTTGTAATGCCAAATCCTGCAGATGATGTGATCCGGGTGGTGATGTCTTCAGTAAAAAGTGAAAACGCAATCGTCTCGATCTACAATCTGACAGGGCATCTCCTAAATTACTCAGCATGGAATATATCCGAAGGTACTAATCAAAAGACCATTGATATTTCGGAGTATGCATCCGGCATGTATGTGGTGCAAGTGAAGACGAGTGAGGGCATGAGGAGTGAGAAGTTTGTGAAGGAGTAAATGAGCTGTCAGCTGTCAGCTATCAGTTTTCAGCTATCAGTTTTCAGCTGTCAGCTATCAGACGCATATGGCAAGGGGTATAAAAAAAGAGAGACGCGATTAATCGCGTCTCTCTTTTTTTTGCGGCTCTGCCTTTTAAGATTTATACGTTTTCTTCTTTCTTATCGTCGTCCGTACCCGGTCCCTCTTTTTTCTCATCTTTCTCATCATCGAAGAAGGAAGCGATGTCGTTAAAGGTTTCCTTTAGATTGCCGGCAAGGTCTTCGAATTTTTCCTTTACATCTGCTGAGAGATGCTCTGCTGCTTCCTTGAGGTCATCCATTTTTTCTTTGGCATCTTCCTTCAATTCAGCAAGCTTCTCTTTAGCATCATCGCCTAATTCATTGATAGAATCACCAATTTTATCTGCACGTTCCTTGGCTTTGTCTTTAAGGTCGCCCGCAAAGTCTTTCACATCTTCGGCCAGGTGTTGTGCTTTTTCCTTGACATCTTCTGCCACATGCTTAGCACCTTCCTTGACTTCATCTGCCTTTTCTCCAGTTTCCTTTTTCACATTATCAAACAGTGATTCTGCCTGACCTGCTTTTTCCTTTGCGCCTTCCTTCATGTCATTAAACGTTTCTTCAATCTTATCGCCAATGACAGAAGCTACGGCACCCAGGCTATCGCCAAGATCCGTCAAGGATTCGCCGAGGGTGTCACTGATAGCGCCTAGCAAGGATTCTTTCGGTTTTCCTTTGGCCTTACGCGCTTTCTCTTCAGCGATGGCTTCAGCTGCTTTACCCAGTGCTTCTGCATCTAACTGGTCTGCCTGCGCATGGATGTTTTCGGCTATCTTCTGCTTAACAGTTTCCTTAGCTTCCTTCAACTCTTCTTTGAGTACCTGTTGTTTTTTCTGGTCTTCAAGGAATTTCTTCTCGCGATTGATCCGGTCTTCCAGCTCAATCTTCGTCTTCAGCATTTCCGCAAGTTTTTCATTCTTGGAATGCACGCGTTCATCTATCATCTTGAGCTTAGCCATCCTGAGCTGTGCTTCCAATTGACCATCTGTATTGGCGATACGATCATCCTGGAAATGTTTATCCTTATCATCCCTGCGTATTGATTTTTCCATTTTATCAATAGCAGAAAGCAATCCCTCATATCGCCTGCTGAGGCGATCGAGTGCAGATGTGTCTCGTGTGCTCTTTTCTCCAAACTTCTTCTCCTTCACGGATTTAAAGGCGTTGTCTATCCGCTTCCAGATTTTCGCCCGGTCACCTCTTGACAGATCCGCATCCTTAAACTCCTGCTGCATCCGCTTGAGATCATTGAACAGCGGCTGGAGTCCAAGTCCGCTTTTAATTTTCTCCTCTACTTCATCGAGCTTCTTATTGAATTTATCAGCAAACTCCCTGGAAACACGATCCACCTCTGTATCGAGGTTTTTACGCATATCCTTCATCTGCGTGAAAATATCATTGGTCATCTCGCGCAACTGCTGACCGTGTTCCCGCAGGAGCGTCTTATCGAAGATATTCTTCTGTATCTTTTCCCACGTTTCCTTCATCTCTTCCCAGAGCGGGTTCTTATGGTTGTCCGAACCCGTCAGTTTTTCCTTAATCTCCTTCAGTTCATTCAGGAAAGACTGATACAGTTTATTTGACAATACCACAAAATGCCATTCGGTCTGGGCTCTTTGGATAATGTCAGCTCGATCTACTTTCAATTCAGGTGGTAGTAAACTATCCGAAGCAGTCAATGGCCGGATGATATGGGTAAACCCCTCCGGAAACGGCACCTCATGTGCTTCACGCCATTCATTGAGCATCAGGTTATAAAATTCTTCTGTCGTTGATTCAAAGGGAAAGGTGAATATATCCACCACATTATCCTCCGCCCGAAGGCCAAGGGCGATAAGTACTTTCTGGTCCTTATCATTACTTCCCCACATTACGATTCTCGTCTTCATTGCGTTTGAATTTAGTAGTACTGCTTATTGTAACGTCTAATCATTTTGGACTCCTGTATAAACATCGTCCGGTACGTAATTAGTTTTCAGTTGGTGCCATTTGTTCAATGATGTAATGTTAGGGTTTATTGTGCTGAATATGCCAGAAAACCCTGTTTTTCTGCGTTAATGATTCCCTTTTCGACCAGATACTCAGCGACCTGGACAGCGTTTGTGGCAGCACCTTTCCTCAAGTTATCCGCTACGATAAAGAGATTCCAGCACCTGTCCCGCGATTCATCTTTTCGTATCCTGCCCACCCAGACCGCATCACGCCCTTCTGCAAGGATCGGCATCGGATACTGATTGGCTTTAGGATCATCATACAGCTTCACACCAGGAGCACTGGCAAGTATAGTTCTGATCTCCGTGATATCCGTGTCTGCTCCTAGTTCGATATTGACAGATTCGCTATGGCCTCCCAGCACCGGCACCCTGACTGCCGTAGCCGTCACAGGCATATTGGCGACGCCCAAAATCTTGCGGGTTTCATGTACGAGCTTCATTTCCTCCTTGGTATAATCATTATCGAGGAAAACATCGCAATGGGGCAGGCAGTTGGCGAAGATCGGGTATGGATATACCATCACTTCAGGAACCTGGCCATTTGCCTCCTCCTTGTATTGCTTGACTGCTTTCATTCCGGTACCTGTCACCGCCTGATAAGTAGACACGATGATGCGCTGTATACCAAAACGGGTGTGTAACGGATTGAGTGCCACCACTAATTGTATAGTACTGCAATTGGGGTTGGCTATAATTTTATCCTCCGGGGTCAGGACGTGGCCATTGACCTCCGGGACCACGAGGGGAATTCCTTCTATCATCCGCCAGGCTGATGAATTGTCTATGACCGTACATCCGGTTTCGGCAAATTTTGGAGCCCATTCCTTTGAAACGCTGGCGCCAGCTGAAAACAAGGCTATATCCGGACGGGCAGCGATCGCTTGTTCCATGGAAACCACTGTATGTTCCGTTCCATTGAACAAAACTTTGCGACCTACGGAATTTTCGGAGGCTACCGGCAATAACGTGGTGACTGGAAAGGCCCTTTCTTCCAGTACTTTAAGCATAATCTGACCCACCAGACCGGTGGAGCCCACGACGGCTACTTTCATTTGATTTGGTATTGATTTCGGAGGCAAAGGTAGTGAGCAGAGAGCAAAGTGGCATATCGAAGCGCAGCGGAGATCCCGCCAAATGCACGGCATTTGCAGCGGGAGAGCAGAGAGCAGAGAGCAAGGGGCAAGGAGCAAGGGGCAAGGAGCTAAATGACTGTCAGGATATAGATTTTGCTTTTGAGCAAGGGGCAAGTCGGAGCGCAGCGGAGATCCCGCTCGTTGCGAAGCCGAAAAGCGGGAGAGCAATGGGTCTGTCTGGAGACAGGTTTTACTATTTTATGCTTAATGGGAGCCCCGTAGGGGCTAAAGGTCGGTAGTATTGAGCAAGAAAAAGCAATTGTGCCCCGTAGGGGCACTACTGAACTCGGACAAGGCAGTGCCATATGCAATTATAAATGATTGGGTATTTGAGACAGATATCGAAGCAATCGTGTTGTGCCTCGACGAGGCACGAATGATGCTGCTGTTTTGATGCTACCGACCTATAGCCCCTCTGGGGCAATGATATTAACGAATAATCAACTAAAACACATTTCGGAACAGATCTAAAAACCCTCTGGGGCAATGATATTAACGAATCATCAACCAAAACACATTTCGGAACGGATCTAAAAAAACTTCTGGGGTAAAGAGATTAAATTCATATACCCTGTCTTACCACCCTCTTTCATTTTTGGAGTACCTTCGAAAAATGAAATTTCGCTTACTATTCTTTTTAAGTTTCGGATTGTTTTCGCTGCCGGTTTATGGCCAGTTTTCAGCTGATTTTTCAGATGGAAGTCTAGATGTGTGGCAGGGAGATAAGACAAATTTTATCATTAATCCCAATCTGCAGTTGCAGCTCAATGCTCCTGGCGGTTCAACAAATTCCTGGATCTATTCGCCTGTGAACTACACCGATAGTATGGTTTGGGAGGTCTATTTTAAAATGGATTTTGCCCCTTCCACCAGCAATCAACTTAAAATCTATCTTGGTATCAACGCTGCCGATCTGGCTAGCGCTTCCGGCTACTATCTTGAAATCGGCGCTTCCGGTGACCAGGATCCCATAGAATTGAAATACCTCAATAACGGTGTTGGTGAAAGCCTTGCATCTTCAGCACCCGGCATTGCCGGAACAGAGCCCGTGGAGTTTACCCTCCGCATCACCAGAAACGGAAGTGGCCTATGGCAATGCTATTCGATCGGAGAACCGATTCCGGAATTACTTTTTACAACAACGCATACATTATTACCTCTACCTGCATTATCCATTTTTGGATTTAATTGCAAATACTCGGATACCCGAAGAGATAAATTCTTTTTTGATGACATCTCTATTCAACCCATCCTGCCTGATGTCACTGCCCCCATGTGTGTTTCACTGACACTGACGGATGATACTTCTGTTGAATTACTTTTCGATGAGCCTCTGGATGTGGCTTCAGCACTCGTGGCCGGAAACTACATCCTCAATCCAGGCAACAGGTCACCTGATGTTGTCGAATATGTACAACCGAATATTATCCTGCACTGGAATACGCCTTTTGTAAGTCTGCAGGAGTATACCCTGTCCATACAGCAAGTTAAAGATGTAGCAGGCAATGTCATGTTGCCCGATCAGAAGACATTTACGTATATCAATATAGAAAATGCGCTTCCATACGAATTGCTGATCACCGAAATCATGGCTGACCCAACACCTGTCATCGCCCTTCCTGATGCTGAATACATTGAAATATACAATGCAAGCGATCAAGTGTTTAATCTGTCCGATTACACGCTAGTGGTAGGAACGAGTGAGCGATCTCTTCCTGATGAATTGATATTGAGTCATGAATATGTGATCATCTGCGATGAGGATAAAGCTCCGCTCTTCAGTGGAGCCGGCAGGACGATAGCAGTAAGTAGTTTCCCATCGCTGACGAATGGAGGTGCTACCCTCGTGCTTAAAAATAGTGATGATGTCATCCTGCATGATGTTACCTACTCGAGCACCTGGTATGTTGATCCGGGGAAAGCAAGTGGTGGATGGGCGCTGGAAATGATCAATCCCTTGCACATCTGCAGTGATAAGAGCAATTGGGCTGAAGCTAACAATCTGACCGGAGGAACACCCGGTAAAATAAATTCACAGTGGTCGATGAGCGAGGATACCCAGGGCCCTGTTTTTCAATCGCTCTTTACCGCTGCTGCTGATAAAATTGTTTTGCGCTTTAATGAAAGACTGGATCCGCTATTGATGGAAAACCCTGGCGCATACACCATCGTACCTGCGGTGAGTATATCCACAGCATCACTTCAGGACCCTTTGACGCTTGAGTTAACCCTTTCCGAGTCATTACAGCCTGGGATTGTCTACCAATTAATTCCATTTGATGCATATGATTGCCTTGGCAACCTTGCGACAGTGGGAGATACACTTTCATTTGGCTTGACAGCGGCCCCTGAAAAAGGCGATATCATCATCAATGAGATCCTATTCAATCCAGCTTCCGGCGGCAGCAGATATATTGAAATCCGCAACGTGAGCCAGAAATTTATCAACCTGAGTACCCTTGCCATCGGAAGGATATCCACCTCCGGAAATGACATCTACCCTACCGGCATTGACGAAACTATCGGGCCGGACCAGCTCGCTGTGTTTAGCCCTGAGCCATCCGACATCCTTTTCAGATACCAGGTTCCACAGCCCTCAAGGCTATTTGAATCAACATTGCCGAGCTGGGATGATGAAACAGATAATGTTGCAATCCTATATAGTGGCGAAGTACTTGATTCCGTGACTTATTTTTCTTCCTGGCACCTGCCCGTTATTGCTGATCAGAATGGGGTGAGTCTTGAGCGGATATCAGCAACTGCTTCCAGCACCTCTCCTTCGACCTGGCATAGTGCTTCCTCTATCAGTGGCAATGGCACGCCCACGGGGACTAATTCACAAAATGTGATCCTCGAAACGTCATCCGAGACACCCTTTACAATCACTAATCCAAGCTTTTCGCCCAATGCGGATGGATACAAGGATTTTTTGGCATTAAATTTTCTATTAGACACAGGGGATGACATAGCATCCGTCTGGATCTATGATCTGGAGGGACGTGAAATCAACCAGTTGATTTCGAATGAATCCCTGGGCACATCAGGTTTAGTGCAATGGGATGGTAGAAACAGTGACCAACAATTAGCAGAAATGGGTATTTACGTCATTTTTGTTCAACTTTGGGATGCGATGGGCAATGTCAAAGAATACCAGGAGACATGCGCCCTCGTCAAGCGGTAGCAGATTGATAGTGGATGAAACAGAATACACATGCGGGGACAACCAAACGCCATGAAGCTTAACACAGCTATAGAATATGGTGCTGCGTCACTACTGATCCTGGTGACCTTGCTTTGTATTTTCACACCAGAACCTTTACTATTTAAGCAATTTGCGGCCTACACCCTTTATATCATGCTCGGACTACTCGGGGCCGGAATGTTGTTTTTTGTCTTCAACCAAAACCGGCTGATGATGGTGAGCCTCGTCTGCTGCTGTGGGCTCAACCTTTATCTGAAAGAATCCTCTAACAATCAACTCAGGCTTGCTGCCGTTACCTCTAATCCGTCGCTGCGCATATCCCATATCAGCCTGGGCAATGCGGAGAGTGATTATGATTTAGTCATTGACTACCTCCTTGAGATTGACGCGGATTTCCTGAGCTTCCAGGAACTGACGCCGGACTGGAACATGCATCTTACGGATCGGCTATCACCCACCTTTCATTATGTGCAGACGCTGACCAGGCTGGATCAATATGGAATGGGATTCTTTTCAAAACTCCCGTTTCAAAAAATAGATACCCTCTATCACAATAATATACCTAACCTGGTCGGCACCATCGGACTCTCCGAGAGAGGCAGTTGCCAGATCATCAGCTGCCAGGTTGTACCCCCGGTCAACCAGGCTGCGTTTATAGCCATTGATGATCACTTCCGTTCCATCACATCTTATATTGGAGGAATGGAGGGATCGACGGTAGTACTTGGTGATTTCCATTTACCACCCTGGTCTGCTGAAGTTCAAAACTTTAAATTATCTGCAAAGCTGCAAGACGGCAGGCGTGACATCCATCCCCGGAATATTGATGGTTCATTGACCTTGCCGCGCATTCCTGTAGAACATATATTGTACACGGATGAATTTGAATGCACCTCTTTTTCAGAAATAGGGAATGCCATCGTGGGGCGTATCGGTATCACCGGCACCTATCAACTCCAGCAAGAGCATGAGGAGATGGCTCAGTGAAAAGCAAGGGGCAAGGAGCAAGGGGCAAGGGGCAGATTGCTCCGTGTACTCCGTGCGAGAATTTGCTTATCATACAGAAACTTGTTGTGCACCTACGGCGCACGTATGCTTTTACGCATTTTATGCTACCGACCTTTAGCCCCTACGGGGCAAGGAGCAGGGGGCAAGGGGCAGATTGCTCCGTGTTCTCCGTGTACTCCGTGCGAGAATTTGCTTATCACACAGAAACTTGTTGTGCACCTACGGCGCAGGTATGCTTTTACGCATTTTATGCTACCGACCTGTAGCCCCTACGGGGCAAGGAGCAAGGGGCAAGAGGTAAGAGGCAAGTCGAAGCGCAGCGAAGATCCCGCCCCGTATGGGCGGCGGGAGAGCATGTCTAAGCAAAGAGAAAATCTCTGCTAATAGCCGCGATGTTATACATCAGGCCAGACTATGGCATCAATAGAAAATAATACCGGAGGATCTGTTCTGGTTGTTTTTCCAGACGGTTTCATCTGCAGAATTGGTGGAGACATCCATGTTGTAATCACCGATGGAATACCCGAGTGCATTCTGGAGGATCCGCCATGTGGTGCGGTCCTGTGAGTTGATCGCCGCGATATTAGCGAGCTGATCGCCATTGGCGGCGTGCATGGCCCAGATCCCGGATTCTACTTCTTTCTCGCCGTACCTGAAAACAGGTTCGTATGAATTACCTGCCGTAAAGTCCCAATCGATGATGACACCACCGCACAACATATCTGCGCCGGAAGGTGATAATACACCAAGATGATTGCGATGCTGCACGAGGATGTAATAATCAAGCATGATATCGAAGTTAAGCGCACCACAGGTTTCAGGAAAAGTCACTTCACCATCTGTATGCACCCATCCCGCGCACGTCCAGATATTATCAGCCGGCAGGATACCATCTTCTCTTACGGTCACGAGGATCCAGTCGACCACATCTGTCGGATATGGAATGACACCTATTGGCGCTCCCGGTGCTGAAGGATCTCCAAAGTTTAGCCCTGTATTGCCGTTATAACTCCAGGGAGGTGTGTTGTAGGGCTGGCCAAAAGGAGTGAAAGGTGCACCAAGTTGAATGGATATGCTCGGCGATAATAATTTATCCTGCCCGGGTAAAACGTGGTGATAATTCAATTCAGGTTTCATCGAATCTCCTAAAGCCTGATAAGGTCCTTCGAGAAATACTTTCAGCGTAATTGGAAAACACTCCACCGTATAGGTGTATGTCCAAACAAATTGAACACCGGGACAATTGGTGTACGTATAGGTATAGGTGATCGCTCCATCACAACCACCTGCATATGATCCACCTACAACCGGCACAGGCGCAGGAATGCTATTGCCACATGCATCAACAACCGCAGGTAACGTAAGCGGAGGCAAACCTTCGAGACCACATGTAATCGTAGAATCATTTGGCACAGGACCACCTGACTCTGTTGGCGAAGTCTGATCTACAGTGAATATATAATCCCATGTCACGCTGTTGTTCTCGCAATCTGTATAGGTCCACGTATAGGTAACTGTTCCTTCACAGGTAAAAGCGGGAGGATCGTAGACCGGTAAGGATGGTCCTGTTGGAATAAGCGGTATGCCGCAATTGTCATTGACGGAAGGCGGGGTCACCAGATTGACATTGATATTATTTATACATGTCACCGTCTCTCCTCCGTCTGCAGGAACTGTAAATGGCAGGTATTCTATAAAATAGAAATAGTTCCAGAGATGTGTACCCCCTGAACAATCTGTGTATTCATATACATAGGTTCTGAACCCTTCACAGGTCAGCGGATCAGGATTGTCAGTGGTTGAGATCAGTAGCGCAGGTATTGGATTCCCGCAAAAATCAAATACTTCAGGGACATCGGGTTCCACCGCAAGATTTAAGCAGGCAACGGTTGTAGACATATCCGATGGCCAGACTATCAATGGTTTTGAAATAGTCGTGGGGGTATACGAAGGAAACTCATCCATAAATCCACCGCCTGTAAGATCAATACTCACAGTGAGATCGGTGATCGGATCTTCGGATATGAGAATGGATTCACCGAAAGATAAACTGAAACACACCTGGTGTAAAATCACCGGCATGCCGTTGGTCACGGCAAACGCACCTTCTTGTCCTGAACTATTAAACAGAATAGAATCATGGAGCATGCATTCATTGATGACCAAACTATTATCGGTCATCGTGCAGGAAGCATTGGAAATGATCGGGTCTGCTCCGCCCAGGCACTCTATAAAAAAACCAGACGTGTAGGATGTCACATCACCTGAAACACCGGGTGTGTATTCTAGGCCATAGCAAATGATATCATTGCAGCAATCCGTACCACTGAGGCATGATCCGTTGCTTTGATTTTCAGGAAGGAGCACCCAGGTAAAGGCGGGAGAAGGTGGCAGACTCAAGGCCAATGTATTCCCCGCATGATCCACAGGTAAGGACGCATTGCTTTTATTCAGCGAAGGCAAATCACCATTGCTGAAGGCCAGCAGTATAAGCGTGAAGGCCGTTGATGCAATCACCCCTCCAGCCGATTTCATCCACCTCCCTGCGAACTGGGTGTTTGTCTGCTGTCGGTCTTCCACAAAACGAGCATGCAAATTATCCTTCATAATAAACCAATTACTCAGGGTTGTATCACCAAATGCGATTCATCCCTCATCCCAAATACACTTTAAACAACTTGTTTAAAAACCTTCACGCAATAACCTTTCCATAAAATACTCCCGGGAAATCATTTTCACCGAAGCAGGTAGCCTGTTGATGGCTACAGAAAAATTGTTAAATGCTGAATACGTTTCAAAAACTAAAAATACCGGGGAGTCAATTCATTCAACTCCCCGATCAATGAGGGGGACTAGTAGATTAATGTGTATTTATGTTATGTCGATTAAACCCTTCAGTACTTTCCCGATGGGTTGGTTCAATACCGCGCATCTTATTTAAGCACTACAATTTTTTCGAGGTGCGTATCTGTATCGGAGGTCACCATCAGGGTATAAGCGCCGGGTTCTATCTGATCCAGCATCACCTCTATGGTACTTTGTCCCGGATCAAAATCCTTGCGCAGTCTTTCCACTCCTGTCACATCGAGCAGGATAATCCGGCCAGTTGCTTTCGCATGGGCTATCTGAACATAGATCTTGTCCTTTGCGGGATTAGGGGTAGCTGTGATAGCAAAAGGGTAAAGGTCAAACCTGATTTTTCGTATAGGTGAGTACGAAGTTTTACCATTGGCATCTGTCAGGCGCAGGCGGTAGAAATTATCCCCATAGCTTGCGTTGCGGTCAAAAAACTGGTAGCTGTTGAGCCGGTTGATATTCTCATCCGCTTTTTGTTCACCGATGGATACAAAACTCTCCGCGTCTGCTGAGCGCTCCACAACAAATCCGGACGAGTTGATGCCAGGTGTAGTAGACCAGTCAAGCTGAGAAACCAGTTTTCCGGCAGGCGTTCCCTGAAAATCGAGGAAAGCTGTGAGGACAGCATCATCATAACGTTTGCGGTGGAACACTGCTTTTTCGAAAGAAGGATATTCGGTTGCATAAGTACCACCAATTACATCAACACTGGTGCTCAGATCAGTCACCGGATCTTCTTCGATGGTTATGGTTTCGCCTAATGGAATCGTCAGACATACCTGGTGAAGGACAACCGGCACTCCTACCTCAACCTTATTATTGATCGCTGAGCCGGTGTTGCCTGAACTGCTCATCAACACCTGTCCAACAGAACTGCAACCATTTACCAGACGGATATTGGAAGACATCGAGCAGGATTGATTTTCAGAAATAGCTGATCCCAGGGAGGTGCAGGAAACAAAGAATCCGGCCGTATAACTGGTCAGTACACCTGATACCGCAGGAACATATTCCAATACGTAGCATTGGGATTGCTCAGCCTTTTCATCATTGAAGGAACACTTCCCAAACTTTGCAGGGCCATTCACTGGCGTCCAGCGCATCGTCTGGGCCTGCAGTCCTGCTGTGATACACAGGACCAACATCCAGCTCAAATTATATTTTATCGTTTTCATATGCAATAAGGTTTTCAAAGATTAATAGAAGATAACACCGGATGTTTTATTCTGATTCGTTTTCCAGACCGTTTCATCGGGTGGTGTTACGACAGCACTCATATTGTAATCACCTACTGAGTATCCGAGTACACCCTGCAATAATCGCCAGGTGGTCCGGTCAGGAGAACTGATAGCCGCAATCGAAGTAATCTGCTCGCCGTTGGCTGCATGCATCGCCCAGATGCCGGTATCCACCATCTTCTGACCATACCTGAAGGTAGGTTGATATGAATTGCCCGCAGTAAAATCCCAATCAATGACATAGCCACTGCATGGTTCGAGTGCAGGCATTGGGGAGAGTACACCCAGGTGATTCCTATGCTGAACCATCACATAGTAATTATCTGCTCCGTTGAGAGACAACGTACCACAAGCTTCAGGGAAAGTCACTTCTCCATTCTGATGTACCCATCCTGCACATGACCAATGGTTATTGGCAGGTAGAAGTCCATTTTTACGGACAGTAACTAATATCCAGTCTACCACGGTAAGTGGATAAGGTACTATGACACCCGGAGGTGGGGATGGAGAAGATGCATCACCAAAATTCAGTCCTGTGTTAACATTAAAATTCCATGGGGCCGTGTTGTATGGCTGACCAAATGGCGTAAATGGAGCACCGAGTTGTATAGCAAGGCTTGGTGAAAGCAATTTATCCTGACCCGGCAGCAGGTGGTTGTAATTGAGATCCTTGTTCATCGTACCGGTACCTGGAATATATGGGCCTTCAAGTAAGACCTTCAGGGTCAGTGGATCACAATCTACAGTGTAGGTGTAGACCCAGTCCTGGGTATTGCCTTCACAATCTGTAAATGTATACGTGTAGGTTCGTGTGCCGTCACATCCTGGAATAGGACTTATCACCGGAACAGAAGGTGTCAATGTATTACCACAGTTATCAACTACTACTGGAGGTGTTGGCGGTGTATCTGTATCCAGCGGACAGTCTTCAGTACTACCCTGATCTACCGGATTAGCAAATGGCAAACGATCTATAGTATATGTATGCGTCCAGTCAGCTGTGGTCGTTCCGTCACAAGCAGTATAGCGGTATCTCCATACCACCATACCAATGCATAAAGGAGTCGGGGCATCCTGGCCAATCAATAAAGGAATAACCGTTCTACCACATGCATCCAAAATGTTTGCAGGTGCGCCAGGATTTGTTGCCAAAGCAGGGCAAGCTACTGTTGCTATTGTATTGGCAGGAGCTGTCAATCCACCGGAATACGTGACTGTATAGGTCTTCGTCCAGTCTGCCGTTGTCGTTCCGTCACATGCTGTGTAGCGATACCTCCATACTACGGTTCCATTGCATAAAGGACTCGGATCATCCTGGCCTACTAACACGGCACTTACCGTTCTGCCACATGCATCCATGATATCTGCAGGTGCTCCCGGATCGGTTGCTTGTGCAGGACACGATACTGTTTCTATTGTATTGGCAGGAGCTGTTAATCCTCCTGAGTAGTCAATCGTATATGTAAATGACCATGGATACGTATCTCCCGCACAATCCGTGTAATTATAGCTGTATGTCCTCATGCCTTCACAAATGACAGGCATAGGATTATCCACTGTTGTCAACAAAGTTGCCGGAACAGGATTACCGCAATAATCAAGTACTGTCGGAGGCGTAGGCAGCACTGCAAGCGCAGGACAACTTACGGTCAACAAACCATTGGCAGGAATCACCGGCAACGGCTTGGTTAACGCTGTTGGTGCAAACGACGGAAAGTCTGTATACTGTCCAATGACCATACCGCCCATATCTAAGAGGTCAATACTGGCTGTCAAATCTGTGATAATATCTTCAGTGAGATTGATGGTCTCGCCAGCAGACAGTTGAAAACATACCTTATGGATCGTTTTAGCTGTACCACCAGTCACTATTACATTGCCATTCAGACCTGAACTATTGAACAGATAAGAATTACTGTTCATACAGTCATCAATTTCAAAACTATTGTCGCTCATGATACACGAGTTATTCAGTGGCATCAGCAACATATCCAATGCGATAGGAGGAGGATATACCGGCCCAAGACAATTTGAAATGAATCCGGTTGTATACGTTGTCAACCTACCTGAAACTGCAGGTGTGTAGACCAGGTCATAACAAATGATATCCGTACAGCAATTGGTTGCATCCGGACAACTGCCATCATTATCACCCGTATCCAATACCCAAACCATGGATGATGGACCGACCGCGATGACGGTAACCGCTATGCTTCCCATAGACGTACATCCGAAGGAATTTGTAACAGTAATATTAATGGTCATGGTACCTGGCGTACCGGATGTATAGGTCATGCTGGAAGTACCCTGGCCTGCTGTGATCATATTGCCGGTACTGGTACCATCAACGATGGACCATACATAGTTAGCACCTCCGCCGGCATCAGGTATGGTTGCAGGAAGTCCCGGCATACCCGCTGCTACTATCAGTGGAGTGGTAATCGTAGCCACAGGTAATGGATTGAGCACCACGGTGCGTGAGGTTGTAAATTCACATGCTCCGGTACCTATGGTACAATTTAAGGTAAGCTGGGATCCGGTTCCGGCGGTATAGGTAATGTTTGCTGATCCCTGGCCACCGGTTAAGGTTCCGCCGTCTACTGTCCAGAAGTATGGACCGCTTCCGGACACACTCGCCAGGTTGCCTATGGAGCTTCTACACACTGCATTTGCAGCAGTAATGACTTCTGTCAGGATTGTAGTTGACTTGAAGTTATTCCAATAGATATCATAGGTAACCCCGGCAGTGGTATTATGTCCCTGCAGGATTACGTTAGCGAAATCAATTGATGCATCCGGTGCACTAGTAACCGTCGTGTATTGCAGATCACCTTGTGCGGTGAGTACAGTATATAAGAACTCACCTGAAGCAAGTAACTGAGACCTGAGGGTAACCCATTGATTATATGCAAATCCGGAAGGTAAGCCCAGATCTACCCAGACTCCTGTACCGCTTTCCCATACTCTGAAACGCGGCACGCCACCGTCACTTGTATATTCAATGATCGGGAATGCTGATGGTACATTGCTGACATCGAATGCTGTTCCCCACATACCGGCCATGCGGCGGTTTGTGGAAGCCCAGCCTGAAGCAACAAAGAGCTCTGCCTGGATAGCTTGCGTGCCATCGTGGAGATCATGCTTGCGACCTTGTGTATTGTAGAAAGCACCCAAATATGCCGGAGGCCTGTTTAAAGCTCCATCTGAAGCATCGATAGTCACATGCAATGTATTAGGTGTCGCATCAGGCGCTGTAGCCTGGCCTACGAATCCAAATGGATTGTAGCGGTCCGTATACCAGTAGCCTAATAGCTGTGTATTGCTCAATAATACGGGATCATCAAAATCAATCATGAGACATGCAGGTAATACATTCACAGTAAATGAACCTGCAGAAGAGCAACCATTAGCATCCGTCACGGTGACATTGATCATCATCGTTGGTGCCGGACCGGACGTAAAGATCACAGCAGGAGTTCCTGATGTGATTGAACCCATTGAAGAGGTCCATACATAAGTTGCTCCCACGCCTGCATCAGGCACGGAGGCCGCATATCCTGGAGTATTTTCCCACACGAATAGAGGTGCGGTAATGACTGCGGATGGCAATGGATTTACAGTCACAGGACCGGATGTATTGCTACAACCCGTTGCCGTTGATGTAAATGTAAATGTGACAGGACCACCTGCTAATACACCGGTAACCAGACCAGTATTGAGGCCGATAGTCGCCAGCAATGGATTACTGCTGATCCATGTGCCACCTGATGAAGGCAACATCTGAATCATGCTACCTACGCAAACCGCAGAAGGGCCTGAGATGACAGGTAACGGATCAACGGTGATCGTCACCATAGCATCATCTGTACATCCGGCAAAGGTTACGGTCACTGAATAAACAGTAGTTATTGCAGGAGTTACATTGATTGATGCCGTAGTAGCTCCGGTAGACCACGCATAAGAAACTGCACCTGCGGTAGTCGCATCAAGTGTTGCAGAAGCTCCCAAGCAGATGGTGCCATCATTATTCATCGTACCACTTGTCTCACTAATCGCAATCGTCACTGTTGGAGAAGACACCGGCAAACCGGTACCTCCAAAGGCTGTAGGTATATCACCCAACCATGGGCAATACAACACATTGGTAGTCACATTGGCACCTGAGCCAGGGCCAACAGGACCAGGTCCTGTTGCATGATTCCAGTAACTCAGTGAAGCATCAAGTGAAAGCGAACTTAAATTCTCAACGCCGTAAGTTGTACCTGCAAACCAGTTGTTTGGTGTAGCTATTACAGCACCTCCACTTAAGGTTGACTGAATGTCTTTGCCATTCCGTAAGGCATCAAAGAATTTATTTGTATTTACATTTCCAAATCCTGCATTTGTAAACCGGACACCGATTCCGTTGTCATAGATATGATTGTTGGTGATAGTGGCAGAACCACCATCGACATCGATACCGATCGCGAAACCATTGATC
>JANNSS010000375.1:0-7161 GCA_031402955.1 Saprospiraceae bacterium | reverse complement strand
GTTGAACTTTCTTTAGCTTTAACTGCTTAATTTTTTAAATCTACTATACTATGATGAATACATTGATCATCGACGACGAACCCTTAGCGCTGGATGTATTGGAAACGTACATCAGCCAGATGCCAGAACTCAACCTCGTGGGCAGATGTTCGAATGCCCTGGAAGCAAATGAAATGCTGCGGAACAACCAGATTGACTTGATCTTCCTCGATATCCAGATGCCTCAATTGTCCGGTGTGGATTTTATAAAGACCCTGACGAATCCTCCGATGTTCATATTCACCACCGCCTATAGTAATTACGCGCTGGATGGATTTGAGTTGAATGCAATTGACTATTTGCTGAAGCCGATTTCCCTTGACCGTTTTATGAAAGCCGTCAATAAAGCTGCCGAACAATTTGAATTACGTAAGCGTGAGGAGACTAGTGAAGGTGGTGGCCCGGGTGAAGGTGTTGAATTCTTTTTTGTCAAAGCGGATAAGAAGCTGGTCAAGATCAAATACGATGAGATCCTCTACATCGAAGGTTTGAAAGACTATGTGATCATCCGCCTGGAAGTAGGCCGTGTCGTTACACTTCAAACTATGAAAAGCCTTGAAGACAAATTACCTATAACGAAGTTTAAGCGTATACACAGATCGTATATCGTATCCATTGACAAGATCCACGCTGTAGATGGGACATCTGTAGATGTATTTGAAAAGGGTCAGATCAAGCAGCTGCCGATCGGAAAGAATTATCGGGATGAGATACTGGAGATAGTGAATAGGAATAAACTCTAGGATGAGCCCCTGCCCCCTGAAAGGGGGCGCAGAGAGTGTTCTAAACCCATCAAACCCCCTACCCCCTGGAAGGGGGTGCAGAAAGCGATGTATACGCAGTGAAAACACCAGATTCTCTGAGCGATAGAGATATCTAAATCAACTCCCCCTTCCAGGGGGCTGGGGTCAAATAAATCAACTCCCTCTTACACGGAACCAGGTACATACGAAATCATCTCCCCCTTCCAGGGGGCAGGGGGTCACATGTATCAACTCCCACTTTCAGGGGCATGGGTCAGGCGAATCATCTCCCCCTTTCAGGTCTATGAGCAGCGTAAATCAGGCCTCGAATGAGTAGCGGGTGGGGGCAGGCATAGCCAACGAAATCAACTCCCCCTTTCAGGTCGTAGCGAAGCGAAGATCCCGCCTCGAATGAGCAGCGGGAGGGCAGGGGGTCAAAAGAATCAAATAGAGGAGATAAGAAAAATCTACCTAATCACCGACAGCAACTGTGTCATCACCCCATGGGTATGATTCACCTGCATATAATAGAGTCCCGCAGGCAATGCAGAGATATCTATCTGATGGTGCTTCTGATTAATATCATCATAATTTCTGATGACTCTGCCTTGCGGATCAATCAGGCTTACTGATTCAATAGCTGTTTTGCCGTTGAGGTGGATATCTACAAAATCTTGAGCAGGATTAGGATAGACAATCAGGTTGTATTTATCCTTAGATGCATTTCCGCGATCATAGGTGAGGATAACTTCATCACCTTCAACATCGTATAATGTACCATCACTCCCCATCGTGGTTCCGGCATGAAGGGAAATTGGAATTTGGATAATGCCGTCATCTTCTTTAAATCCTTCCGCATCATCTTCAATGATAAAAACTATGGTTGCAATAACCCCAAAACCACTAGCGCCATTAGCGTTAGATTTTGAAAATCCAGCATCAATTCTGCCATCCCATGGAACCTTCGCCAGGGAAATATTAGAAGAACCGTCAGCTAACCAAGAATCTTGGTGAAATTGAACATCAACCGAGGCTGAATCCAACATAAAGGTTGGAATATTGACAGAGAATTTTGCACCCTTCATATCTAATACAGGCACACTCGCATTTCCAAAAGCAACATCAAGAATAACCACATCGCCTGAATCCAGCGAAAACTGTACAGGAATGAGTGAAAACTGATATGGCAATTTTTGTTGTACATCTTTCACGACAACATCGTGTGCTCTATAATAATGCTCATCAATAAGATCCACATCATTTGCCATTATAGCACCATCTCCATTTGCATCGAGATATTGGGTTCCAAGGTTGTTTCCGGAAAAATTCCAGTTATCAGCATGCTGCCCAAACCATGTTTCAGGATTGTTATAGGATCGAACAGGTCCGGTTTCGCCCAACCTGTACCCAATGGTCAGCAGATCACTCATATCGACGCGACCATCAAGATCTGCATCACCTGGCCAAACACAATCACGTATACAGGCACATGACTCTGCTTCAGGTGCTTCGATCACATTCATATCCACTTTGACCAGATAACAAAGGTTAGATGGCTGAATACAATAATAATATTCAAAGTGATCCGACCCTGTATAACCTGCTTCTGGTTCATACACCAGCATATTAAATGCATCAATGGACTCACATGGCAACTCAATGGTATTGAGGCCTGCATAATTCACCAACGAACCGTGTTGTGGGTCTTCAGTGATGATATAGGAGAAGTCAGTATACGCTATTGGATAATCAATAGTGAGCGGAAGATCTTGGGTTGTCTGCAACTGGTACGTGAAAACATTTTCAGGCTCCAGATCAGTCACATGGATAAATACGGTTGCGGTTTCACAATAGACTGTGTCTTCAAAGCAAGATGTATATGTGAATTTGTCAACCCCACGATAACCCGGAAACGGGCTATAGGTGAAAGATCCATTACCCGAGTTCAATAAAGTACCCTTACTTGGATTCGTATGAGAAGTAAGTTCAAAATCAAGAAGATCGTTATTCAATACATTGAAAGTGACACTCAGGGCAGGTCGCACATAAAACTTATCATCCCGAGCCTGAACATTGATAGCTTTCTTGTAAACGGTTATGAAATATTCCCGTGTAACTAAACCAGCAAGTCCAACCTGAAAAGTGTCATTACCGATAAATCCTTCATTGGGAGTATAAACCCAAGTTGAAAGGCCAATAGAGTCAAGCTCACCATTAGATGGGGCAACTTCAACCTGAAATCCTTCAAAAGGAGTTATTACCTCAAGTTTCTCCTGATTCAGGAGATATTTCTGGAAGGCAAGTTGGTCCTGAAGATTGGGGTCACGAACCAGCACATGAGATGTACCCTGTGAGCAATTACCTGCTGTATCACAGGCTATATATTGAATCCATGTATCACCGGTAAAATCCACATCTGGAGTAAAAAGAATCGAATCTCCGGTGGCATTGATCGAGGCTGTACCTGCGTTTACTACAGAAACTGAGGACAGAAAGAAAGATCCCGCAGTAGCAGAGTCATTGTGAAGCACATCCAATGGAACATTTATCCCGCCCAAATCAATTACATATTGGTCTCCATTGGTGACCACTACCTCATTCCGCACATTGAACCGGTACCATTTTGTAACCTGATGAATTGGAGTAGAAAGGGTGTAGTAGGAAACAATATAGTCTGTAGTTCCCACCGCACCTGGAACAGGGGTAAACATCACTTTAACTGTGTTGTTACCACTATTTGAAATACCCGCTGTACCCAATTGTGAACTTACATCCTGGACTTCACCAAAAGCATAATCAGTAGACGCAGCAAACTGATCTGAATAACTAGATCCTGTACTTTTGAGATTGACAACAATGGGATCGGCTAGTTGGGAATAGGCTACAGGCATAGCCAGGAGTGAAAAAATCACTACCAAAATGGTCTGTATATGGGACAGAATCTTCATTTTTGGTTCCCGTAGGTTGGACTATCAGTTATAAAAGCGTCCGCAAGATACTAACTTCAAACCGTTGAAGACAATTTTTGTTGAAAAAATATTGCTCTTTCTCTTAAATATGCACTAAATCCCTGATATACAATGAATTAATGCATTGTAAAATTAATGAAACTAGACAAATAATTGCTTAAATATAGTTAATTGCCATATCTTTCAGACACAAAATCAGACGTTTACAAAATCCAAAAAAATGTATAATATTTGTCATTATGCGTGAGGGCAAACTTTACAAAGCAATCCTACAACTGAGTGGGCATGAGTTGAACAGGCTTCACCGATTCATATTGAGTCCTTATTTCAACAGAAGCGAGTCTATTGTAAATCTATTCGAGTGGATCAAAGCAGACATTAAAAACCTAACCCAACCACTCCCAGCTAAAGAATATATTTGGAAAATAGCCTTTGGGGCGCATGAGCAATACGATGATGGCCGTATGAGAAAACTCCACAGTGACCTCCTCAGGTTAGTTGAAGAATTTTATGCTCAGGAAGTATTTGAAGCAAACCCCATACATAAAGCAAAATACCTGCTAGAGGCTGTATACAACAAGCACTTAAAAGACATTCAACATGGAGCGCTTAAAACAGCAAATCGGTTTGCAGAGGAGCAATCTCTTAAACCTGCATCCTATTATTACTATAAATATGAAATTGAACAGAGCACTTTTACCCTTACAAGGTTTCAAACCGGAAGAAATCTAAAATCGAATATTGAAGAAATCGCTAAAAACTTAGACAGATTCTATTTGGCTGAAAAATTAAGATACTACTGCACTATACTCGATCATCAAAATCTAGCCGAAATTGATTACAAAATGCTTTTTATTGATGAAATTATTGAGCACGTAAAATTAAACGACTATAGTGATACACCACCAATTATAATCTATTACCAAATACTTTTATCCTACAAAGATCCTAATGAACGAAAGCATTTCGATGAAATTAAATCTCTGATTACTAACCATATTCACCTTTTTCCGGAAATTGAAGTTGCTGAAATACTTGATTCAGCCCTAAATTATTGTATAAAGCGAATGAACCTTGGCCATTCAGAGTTTGTTTTGGAGGCATTTCATCTATACCAGGATTGGCTTCCAAAGGGATTACTACTTGTCCAGGGAAAATTGACGCCATTTCATTTTAAAAACATTGTAACAGCGGGTTTGCGCTTGAATGAATTTGATTGGGTCGAAAACTTTATCCATCAATATAGCCCTTACATGGACGAAAGTCATAGGTTTAATGCTATTACCTTTAATTTGGCTCAATTGTATTTTTATAAAAAGGAATATCATAAAGTAATTAAACAACTTAGTCAAGTTGAATATGACGATGTGATTTATAATTTAAACTCAAAAACACTCCTCATGGCCAGCTATTACGAACTGGATGAGATTGAAGCACTGGGTTCCTTGCTAGATACTTTCCGTGTCTATCTCAACCGTAATAAAGAACTCCCCTCAACGCGTCGAAAACATTACTTAAATACAATCAGTATTGTCAGGAAATTATCCAAGATCACCAATGGAGATACCAAACAAATTGAAAAACTGACAACTGAAGTTGAAACTACCCAGGGCGTCGTCAGCAAAAACTGGATCCTTGAAAAATTAGCTGCTCTGAAATAGGCAAGGAGCAAGGAGCAAGGGATCGAGAAGATCTCGATATATATACAGGGTTTGTATCTGGAGGGCAAAGTGGCGCATGGGTTATATCTGTTGGGATATTCTTTACCTGATTTAGCATTTTTGTCTTATGTCAACGACATAACCGGAATCGTTGTCAACCTTTCACTTTTAATATACCTTTACCGTCAAGAAGCATACCCTATATGAAGATTTTACCATACTTATTCCTGCTTTGCCTCTTTACGGCCTGCGGACCATCCGTCACAGAAAGAAAAGCAGCAGTCGATACCGCTTTCGCTGATTATCAAAAGCAACCTTCTGACAGCTCCGCCCAGACCTTGCTGATCACCCTGGGCGACTATTCCAAATCAAAAGCAAAAATCGAGGACAAAAACATCATGGCTGATACCATACTCAAATACATCGCGCTGAATATGTTCAATGACTCTACCTTCAGACTTAATGAACCACGCGCCAGGCTTTATATCGATGCCTGTGAAGCTGCTGTTAAAGCAGAACCCGCACTGGCCAAAGCCCCGGAATTTCTGCATCATGCCGCAGAGACCGCTCGTACGCTCCGTGATATTCCAAAAGCCATCGAACTCTATGACTGGATCACCGTCACCTACCCTGCTCATCCCAGAGCGGCTACTTCCTTATTCCTGAAAGCTTTTACGTATGACAACGACCTCAAGGATTTCGACAAGGCCGGTGAGTATTACAAGGAATATCTGTCGAAATATCCGAATGATGAGTTTTCCGAATCCGCTAAGTTCCTGCTCGACAATCTAGGAAAGTCCGAAGAGGAGTTGAAGAAAATGCTGGAGGAGAAATCGAAGGAGAACGTGCAGTAGCTGTCAGTTTTCAGCTATCAGCTTTCGGTTAGATGCTATCAGCTATCAGCTATCAGAAAAATATTCTTTCTTCTCTAACGTAAAACTTCTCGCGATCGTAAAACCTCAAGGGAACTAAACGATTTTGATTTGTTGCTTGTCGAAGGGACTGAGGGCGGTGCCATTGACTTCGGCTTCGGCTTCCAGGTAATATTCTGATTTGACATTTTTAAGGGCCTTCGCAGTGTTCACTAGCTTTTTGAATACAAAGTTCTTGTCGCCCAGTTCATCCATATCTGACTTGACAATTGTGAAAGGTAGTTCAAAATCGATAAGGATGACTTCATGCGCCGGCACTTCAATATTTTCTACCAACTCGATCTCCCCTATCTTATACTGATCAGTGAGTTTGTTTTTAAACCTGCCCCGGATATATTTTTCGGTCAGAGTCAATTTGATTTTTATCACGGTCTGCAGATGCATGGATTCGAACCTGAGTTTCCCTTCGATCATTCCTGAAGCGCCTGATACCTCATCAGGTAGGATCATCTCGATCTTTACCCCTTCTATACCTAGCCATCTTTTTACTTTTCCAAACATGGTACTTCTTTTTGCCCCTAAATCCCCTATAGGGGACTTAAAATGATTTAATCTCAATGAATGTCAACCCGACTTTGGATTAAACATTTACCATTTACCATTTAACATTTACCACTAAACAAAACGTTTCATCCACGACTCCCCTAGCGGCACGGTCCAGCGACTGATATAATCCTTCCTGGTAGTGACCAGATTGTCAAAGACCCTCGTATCCATTTTTACCCTTCCGCTTTCGACCACTGCCTTCAAACAAGCCAATGGAGTGATATGCAATTGTTCGTCCTGATCCAGCCAGGCGACATTGTTTCTCTCTAAC
>JANNSS010000374.1:0-18535 GCA_031402955.1 Saprospiraceae bacterium | reverse complement strand
TACCTGATTAAATTTATCAAGCCCAGGGTCATGATGTTCATTGTAGGTGTATTCGTTATTATCACTTCTTTCTACACCATCTATCTGGCAGTGAGATGATCGTTGCCCTTTAAGGATTCTCCAGTCTTGAAACCTCTATGTCTATTTCGCGCAGAGACGCAGAGACGCAGTTTAATTTCCCCCTGCTCCCTTGATCCCTTGATCCCTTGATCCCTTGATCCCATTTAATTATTCTACGGCTTTGAAACCTCCAAGTTTATTTCGCGCAGAGACGCAGAGACGCGGTTTAATTTCCCCTCGCTCCCTTGATCTCTTGCTCCCCTTTAAGTATTCTACGATTTTGAATCCTCCAAATTTATTTCTCGCGCAACGACGCAGCGACGCGGTTTAATTTCCATTTTCTACTCACCAGGGGCGCTTTTTTACTCAAAACGAGTTAACTTTAGCCTACATCGGTTACTGTGAAGTCGCCGCAAAGCAACTTAAACTCTTAGCTGATTTCATGATGGCACACTCATCAATTCATTTATCTGCAAATGGCACTTCGGGGTTTATTGAACTTCCAGTTTACACGCCACATACTTCTTTATTCGAAATGAATGCGAACATACCACTCTGGTGCAAAAAGAAGTGTTGCAAAAAGTATAAAGAGAAAGGAAAGAAACGCTGCAAGAAGTGTCCTGAAAAAAACTAAAAACGCATATCTTAAACAAAAAGGTGGCCGGAAATCCTTTGTTCCCGAGCCACCTTTTAAAAGCCAGTTAAAAATCTTTGTTATTGCTTTGAGGTTTTTGTTGCTGGGGCTG
This sequence comes from Saprospiraceae bacterium, assembly GCA_031402955.1. Taxonomy (GTDB): domain Bacteria; phylum Bacteroidota; class Bacteroidia; order Chitinophagales; family Saprospiraceae; genus Opimibacter. The sequence goes on along the minus strand of JANNSS010000374.1, from coordinate 17,729 downwards.
GTTTACTACAACAGGCTGGTTGAGCTACCAACTGTGTTTGACCTGCTGGAGTAACTGCAGCAACTTTTGGTGAACAAACTGCCTGGCATTCCTTCATATCTTTCTTTGACATCTTCTTTCCTTCGCAGGCAGCCATTTTGGCCTGGCATGCAGCTAACTCCTCAGGCGAGCATGCAGCGAATGCCGCGGTACCTGGAAGTGCTGTCTGCGTAGCATTTGGATCGGCACTTGCAGCCGGTTTACAGATTGCGGCACAAGCTGAAGGAGAAGGCGTGCAGTTCTGGGCATCAGCATTGGAAATAGCGACACCACCCATTAAAAACAAAACCATCAATAGATTTTTCATAAGAGATTATTTAGTGAATGATTAAATAGAATTGACAGGGCAAAACTATTCCCGATATCCCCTCTGACTTGTCACAGACCTGTTACCCACTTGTTAAAAAGATGTTATACAGACCTCTGATAAGCCCTGATGGCGTTACTTTGTGCTGTGAATAAAACTAACCATGTCACGATATTGCTTGTCGCCTCTACCCTGGCGATGATTGGCCTGGTCTTTTTTCAATACAAATGGATCAATCATTCCCGTAAACTGTCTGAAGAAATCTTTAACCAACGGGCTTCCATGGCTTTGTGCTCAACCCTTGAGGAATATGGCGGAGGTGCCTCCTGCACGCCGGGTACATGCGGCGCTACCAGTTCGCCAAATGACCTTCTTCCAAAAAGCATTCAGGCATCCAATGGCAGGCAGGAAATCCTGGAGAATCAAGATTTCCAGGAAGATCTGAGGAAGACCCTTGATTTTTACAATATTGATCTCAACTATCAAATCAGTCAATCCCAATGCCGACCACAAGTAAACGCCAAAGATGTGGCACCGATGTGCGTCGTCAATATTCCACCTCATATCGATCAGCCTGAATCCTTTGTTACCCTTGCATTTCCTGAAAAGGAAAAATTTATGCTTGGCAATCTCAGCTATATGATAGGGGCTTCCTTGCTGATCCTGCTATTTACGGCTATAGTGCTTTGGCTGGCCAACTGGTGGTTGATGAAGCAAAGAAGATTACTCCGGACAAATGCGGAGATCTATAACAACATGGCGCATGAATTCAGGACTCCGCTGACGAATATTCAGCTTGCCACTAGTTTATTAACCAAAGACCCTTCCAATCCTGGAAATGCGAAATTCCTTGATATCATCAATAAAGAAAACGCCCGTTTGATTCAGCAGGTGGAGCGCGTCCTTCACATCGCCCGATTAGATAATGGTGACTACGCATTAAAAAATGAACCACTCAATGTGAAGACGGTTCTACAGGCCGTGATGGAGGAGATGCAAATGCAGATCGAAGAAAAAAATGCAGTTGTATCCCTACAACAAATACCCGATGCATTTGAAATCAATGGAGACCGGCAACATCTAACCAATGTGTTTCGCAACCTTATAGACAATGCATTGAAATATTCGGAGCATCCACCGGTCATCGAAATCTCTGCAAGGGCAGAAAAGGATGGTATTCTCATATCCTTCCAGGATAATGGTATCGGCATCCCTGTCTCGAAAAGCAGCTTGATCTTTGAAAAATTCCAACGCATACAGGACGGTCAACTGCACGACCAAAAAGGTTTTGGGCTGGGACTCGCATATGTAAAAAGGATTGTTGAGCTTCACAAAGGATTTATACAGCTGGATTGTGGCGTCAGCCAGGGTAGTCGCTTTAATATATTCCTCCCAAAATTTTCATGATTCCCATGCGTGTTGATGCCAAAATTTTGTTAGTCGAGGATGATGTGAGTATGGGTTACCTCCTCACCACCATTCTTCAGACAGAAGGGTATGACCCCAGGCTGTGCATTGATGGTGAAACCGCCCTCAAAGAATTCATTCCAGGATATTACGAATTGTGTTTGCTGGATGTGATGATGCCCGGGATGGATGGTTTTGCACTGGCTAAACGATTGCGTGAAATTGATCCTTCGGTCAGGTTTCTCTTCCTCACCGCACGTTCGTTAAAGGAAGACATGCTCAAAGGCTTTGCCCTCGGGGCTGAAGACTATATCCGAAAACCGTTTGACAAGGATGAATTGTTGTGCAGGATCAATGTGATGCTACGCAGAAATGAAGCTTTACAAGAAGAGTCAGTATCAGGATCATTACGATTCTCGATTGGTGAATATCACTTTGATTACACCAGGCAGGAATTATCATGGAATAGTGAAACATGGCGCATGACTGAAAAAGAAAATGAGGTGCTCAGGTTGCTCTGTATGCACCAGAACAGCATCCTGCGTCGTGATGATGCGGTTGAAAAAATTTACGGTAAAAAGGATTATTTCCTGGGGCGCAGTTTTGATGTATTCATTTCAAGGATCCGAAAACTCCTGCAGAAAGATCCGAGGATCACGATTGAGAATGTGTTTAAGGTGGGGTTTATCTTGAGTGTAAAGGAACGAGCTTAGCGGCTAAGGGGCTTAGAGGCTGAGGAGGTTAGGAGGTTAGGAGGTTAGGACGTGGTGACCTTTTGGCCGTTGCAGGAGTTTGCTCCTGCAACCACATGAATACCTGACGAAATTTCAGGTAAAATCCCATTTTAGAAATCCATTTTGGAATTCTCTTTGTCGCAGGAGCAAACTCCTGCAACGGCAATACATTTAGAATTCTCATTGTTGCAGGAGCAAACAGTTCGGCTTCGCTCACTGCGACGCTCCTGCAACGGCAATACATTTAGAATTCTCATTGTTGCAGGAGCAAACTCCTGCAACGGCTATCAATTGCATCACTGATAGCAGCAATCGCGCGTCGAACATCGTCTTCATTTGTGCGCCAGCCGCTGACGGAAACACGCATACAGCGCTTGCCCTTGAAGGTGGAAGGCTGAAAGAAAGCTTCGCCGGATGCATTGATAGCTGCGATGACTTGCTCTGTGAAGTGATCATGCATTGATTCATCTTCGCCTGCAGTAGGATTTCTGAATCGTAACAATCCCTGATTAATAATTGGATACGCCAGAACCTCCACATGAGGCAGCTGGCCTGCGCCTTTGACAATTGATGCAGCATGACGACAACAGCGTTCAACGAGGTTTGAAATACCTGTTGAACCAAGTTCTTTGATGACAGCATATGTAGTGTACCCTCTTGCTCTCCTTGAGAGTTCAGGTGTCCAGTTGTATTCATCTCTGGCCTTACCATCTTCTTTCAGATAACCAGCCTGGCTTGTAAAGGTCTTGAAATGTGCTGCAGGATGAGCTATGAAGGCATAGCCACTGTCATAAGGCACATTGAGCCATTTGTGGCCATCCGTGGCCCATGAATCAGCCTCTTCAGCACCTTCCATAAAATGCGCATAGGCTGGACTAGCTGCGGCCCAAAGACCGAAAGCACCATCAATGTGTACCCATGCATGGTGTTCATGTGCAATAGGAATAATTGATTTAAAGTCATCAAAAGCACCGGTATGAATTTCGCCGGCCTGAAGAATAACTATGGTGGGTGTAACCGGGTCACGTTCAAATTCCTTCCTGACTCCATCCACATTCAGTTTACCGTCTTTATCTGATCGAATTTCAACCATCACATTTCGACCAAAGCCCAACATCCTCAATGCACGGGTGATGGTATTGTGCTTCTGGTCTCCACAAATGATTCTGATCCGGGGAGCACCATAGAACCCATCTGCTTCAAAATCCCAACCAGCCTGATCAAAAAGGTAATTTCGGGCGACATTCAGGCAAGTAAAATTGGCCATCTGGCAGCCGGTAACAAAAGCGAAGCTGGCTTGAGGTGGCAGCTTTAAAAGTTGCTTTAACCATGACCCTGCAATCTCCTCCACAATTGCACTTGATGGTGTGCAAGCATAGAGCCCTGCATTCTGGTCCCATACGGATGTGAGCCAGTCTGCAGCGATGGCTGACGGATGGGAACCTCCGATGACCCAGGCGAAGAAGCGGCCGGATTGGTTGAGGTTTAGGCCGGGTATTGCGGAGCGGTTCAGTTCATCAATAACATCCTCTGGAGCCTTGCCCTGATGAGGAAGGTTCCAGTCCCAGAGGGATTTTAGGTTTTCATATGATGCATTTGCACCAACCGGAATATCATCCAAACTCTTAAGAAATTCAGTACTCGAGTCAAAAGCTGCTTGAAGAGCTTTATCATATTTACTACTGTTCATCATTTTCATTTTTGAAGACCTTGATTTCCCGGTCAGGCTATTTCCCCAATAATACAAAATTTATCCTCCGGTGATTCCTGTTATGAATGCCATCTGACAAAACGATTATCATAAGCAGACTTACATTCGACCAATTCAGGTTAATTTTGGAAGATGCTCCTTGATGCTACCCTAATCCTAATAAAACCTATAGCAATGAAATATCTGATTTCATTTTTCCTTTCTCTTTGGATATTAACACCTCTCTCTGCCCAATGGGAATCTATGAATGGGCCGTATGGGGGATCTATCAATGACCTAGCCCAAAATGATAACTACCAATTTGCTGCGACTTCGAATGGCATCTACAGGTCAGGTGATGAAGGCCAAACCTGGCATCACCTTAATTTGGCATCTGACAAATCCTTTGCATGTCTTCAAATTGGTATCTATGGCAATATCATTCTAACAGATGCCGCTAATTATGCGGGCGCTAAAGTAAATCGGTATCTTTTCAGAAGCGAAGATAATGGTGAGACATGGCAACAACTTAATAGACCTGAAGCTAATTGGCCTTTTTACTTAAGTATTGCTCTTAATAGTTCCCACATTTATGTGGCAGATCAAACAGATTTATGGGTATCACTGGATAATGGCGTAAACTGGAATCTGAGTCAAATCAATCCTGCAATAGACTACATCTGGAGTATGCATTCCTATAACGACCATATTTATGTGAACGCAGGAACCGAACTATATAAATCGAATGGATTATTCGATGATTTTAATACAATTCAATTTGGGGATTTTGGGTATGCCTTTTCATTTTTTGCATCCGACAGTCTTTATCTGGCAGAAGGTGGAAATGGCAATCTTTACAGATCTGTTGATGGAGGCCTAACCTGGTCAAATCCATTAAATGAATTAGACGGTTATGTTAGTTTTTCAAGCTATGAGGATGCTATTTACATAAACAACAGCTCAACAATTTTTAAATCGAATGACCAAGGCTTAACCTGGACTGATCAGAAGTCCAAATTCTTTTCACAGCTTACGCACACCATGATTGCCACTGAAACCAAACTTCTTTCAGGCTCCTTTTATACCGGGATTCAAACATCAAAAAATGAAGGAAAAACCTTTGAAGAATCAAATTTTGGCATTTCTGCCTGTTTTACTCAGTCATTGGTAATTCACAACAATAAACTTTTTACAGGATCAGTTTCCAAGGGGATTTCAGGATTTAACCTACAATCCGAAACCTGGGATAGCAGTCATTCTTTAAATATTTTAGCTGATATAAGCGATATTTCAAGCTTTGGCGGAAGCTTACTGGCTATTGCCGGATCAAAATTATTTAAATCAACCAATGCAGGATTGAGTTGGATTGAAACCACTCCGTTTGGAATTTCTAACATGCCTTTTACTTTCTTTCATTTTTACGACTTAATCTTAGCCGGTGGAACTCTGGGCAGTTCAATGATCATAAGCAATAATAATGGGGATTCCTGGATGCGTTATCAAATAAAAGTAGATGGCATAGGTGTTACCAACACTCACCTTTTCGCCACAAACGATGAAACAAGATTCGTCGCAAAGCGTAAAGTGTTGTTTCGATCAGATGATCTAAGCACTACCTGGGATACATCAATGAATGGGTTGATTCTGGAAGACATCTATAGCTTTATCGACAAACTATATGCTTTCGGTGATACTATTATTATCCTCGAAATCAATGAAACATCATATAACTACACATTAAATATCTCGTTCGACAATGGCCACAACTGGCAAGCTTATGACGAAGGTCTTCCCATGAAGGAGCATTTTAGTGGTATCAAGTCAATTACTAAAGTTGGCCAGATACTCTTGGGATGTATGTATGATGCAGCGGATGGTGTTTATGTTTCATTCAATAACGGTATCCACTGGCAGCCCTTCAATGATGGGCTTTTATTAGGCGGTGTGTATGAAATTATCCATGATGACACTTATTTGTATGCTGCCACTTCCGGTCAGGGTGTCTGGCGCAGAAAAATTTCAGACCTCCATACAGTTTCTACAAACCCCTCTCCGGCGCCACCCGAAATAAGCATATATCCAAATCCCACAAATGGCAATATATGGCTTGAAATGGAATCATTGCCAGCTACCGAAGCAAGTCTAATCATCAGCACAGTTCAAGGTCAGGTCATGTTGAGCGAGAAAATTTTCCTTGATAGCAGGACTGAAATCAATACAGATCAGCTGCCTTCAGGCACCTATATCCTTACTGTTAAGGCCAGAGAACAGGTGTTTTCCAATAAATTTATAATTAACAAATAAGCACAACCCACAAGATTGGCCTGACTTGTCCCAAAAAATTCGGATTTTCACCCTATGGACTTAACCTCCCTCCTCATCGGAGCAGCAACAGGCCTGGTATTGGCCTATATCTTGTTTTACCTTTTGCATAAAAGCAACTCTGTTCCTAAGCAGGAATATGATATGCTTGCCACAAAACTCAATGACACTGCTTCCACCCTCAATCTGACTGAAGACAGATTAAAATCGCAACAGGAACTCGCGGCATCCATTCAGCAAAAAATTGCGACAAAAGAATCTGAATTGTCTTCCCTCCTCTCCCGGACTGCTACACTTGAGGCAACACTCAACATGAATGGACAGCGTCTGAAGGAGCTGTCCTCCACCTTGACGGAGCAGACGGAGACCAATAAATCACAACAAGCGGAAATAAACACTACGAAACAAAAGCTTGCAGAATACACAGCCAATAACACCGCTTTACTAGACAAACTCAATACCCAGAAAGATGACATCCTGAACATGCAAAAAACTGCCCATCTGCAGTTTGAAAAACTAGCGCAACAGATTTTTGAAGAGAAGTCAGGGAAATTTACGGAAACCAACAAAAACAACATCGAAGCCCTGCTCAAACCGCTGAACGAAAACATCGATAACTTTAAAAAGAAAGTTGAAGAAACCTATGACAAGGAATCCAAGCAGCGCTTTTCGCTTGAAGAAAAAGTAAAAGACCTGATTGAAAACACGCAGAAGATCAGCCAGGAAGCCAACAACCTTGCTTCTGCACTCAAAGGCCAGGCCAAGAAACAAGGAGACTGGGGTGAAACCATCCTGGAACGGATCCTTGAGCTTTCGGGATTAGAAAAAAACAGGGAATATTTTATCCAGGAAAACCTGAAAGATGAACACGGACAAAATCAGCGACCTGACATCATTGTCAGACTTCCTGACGACCGCAATATCATCATCGACTCCAAGGTATCGCTCAATGCATATCTGCGCTATTCAGAAGCAGATTCAAAAGAACAACAAGATATTTTCATTGCGAGCCACCTACAGGCGATCAATCAGCACATTGATCAGCTAAGTGCCAAGAAATATGAGGAACTCACCTCCTCCCTTGACTTTGTGATCATGTTTGTACCGGTTGAACCTGCTTATATTCTGGCGGTCCAATCAGATCCTGACCTGTGGGCATATGCCTACACGAGACGGATCCTGATGATCAGCCCTACCAATCTGATCGCCGTGCTTAAAATTGTGGCTGATCTTTGGAAGCGGGAGATGCAAAGTAAAAATGCTGTGGAAATCGCCAGGGAAGGCGCTAATCTCTACGATAAATTTGTCGGATTCGTAACCACCATCGAAGACATCGGCCGTCATTTGTCACGTTCGCAGGATTCTTATCTGCAAGCTGTCAGTCAGTTGAAAGATGGGCGGGGGAATCTGATCTCAAGAGTGCAAAAACTCAGGAAGCTTGGGGTTAAATCAACAAAGCAACTACCGACTTCTATGCTGACGGCTGATCTGGAAGATGAAGAAGAAACCTTGATGCCCCCGGATATAGTGCCAAGCGAGGATTAAGAAAACACAAATGGAGAAAAGGAGATTTCTATTTCAACAATAAATAGCCAACAAGGAAGGAAAAGGGAGAAGTTTTAATAAGGTGACGGACCCTAATAAAAATCAATTGAACCTGGCAAAAGAAGGTACGGACAGGACGCGTCCTGTTCGTACCTTCTTTTGCCAGGTTCCGTTGACTTCGTTCTTAGTGGTTGCATGAATTTTTCTATCTTACTTGTAAATAAAAAAAAATTAAGCTCTTCATCATGCTCCTGATCAGCCATATCCTCACTGCACTTGTTGTAGTCATCCATCTCTATATCCTCTGGCTTGAAATGTTTGCCTGGACAACGAGAGGCAAGAAGGTTTTTAAAAACTTTCCAAACCATTTATTTGAGCCGACCAAAGCACTTGCTGCTAACCAGGGTCTGTATAATGGATTCCTTGCTGCTGGATTGATATGGTCTTTCTTCATTACGGACATCGCCTGGCAGATGAATATCCGTTATTTCTTTTTGGGTTGTGTAGCAGTAGCCGGGATCTATGGTGCTGCTACTGCGGATAAGAAAATACTCTTTGTACAAACCGTTCCGGCTTTGGCTGCAATTGTGGCTGTGATGTTATCTTAGTCTGATTTAAAAATCTTGTCGACAGGAAATCAAACTATGACATTAAAGTTAATCACTGAGCCATCCTCATAGTTCCACAGATAGGCCGATTATTGGCTTGATTATGAGCAGTATTGGACCGGATTGGCTGATTTGTCTACCTTAGCGCAAGCATATCCTGATAAAAAAATTAAAGTTTTATGTCCCTGATTTAAACCTATAGCGGTTTTAAGGGTTTACTAACCGTTCAATAAATCAGGTCATTTGTCTCCTAAAGTAGTTGTCATCGGTTCCGGATTTGCTGGTTTATCAGCCGCTTGTTGCCTGGCCAAAGAAGGTTGCTCAGTCACCGTTCTTGAAAAGAATGCAACACCGGGAGGCAGAGCACGCCAGTTTGAAGCTGATGGATTCAAATTTGACATGGGCCCGAGCTGGTACTGGATGCCGGATGTTTTTGAGCAATTCTTCAATCACTTCGGCAAAAAGACTTCTGATTACTATCAGCTGATCCGTCTGGATCCATCATATCGAATCTACTTTGGAAAAGATGATGTAATGGATCTTCCTGCTAACCTGGAAGCCCTCTATAGCCTATTTGAATCCTACGAACCGGGAAGCAGTGCCCATCTTAAAAAATTCCTGGCGGATGCCCAATACAAATACGAGGCAGGTATGCAGGAATTCGTTTTCAAACCTGCCCACAGTCCGCTGGAGTATTTTCACTGGAAAATCATGAAGGCAGGTATGCGTCTCCAGCTACTGAAATCCCTTTCGAGCGAAGTAAATGCGCACTTTAAGGATTCCAGGCTGGTCCGTCTGCTTGAATTTCCGGTACTCTTCCTTGGCGCTACACCTGAAAAAACGCCGGCCATGTACAGCATGATGAACTATGCCGATATGGTACTGGGCACCTGGTATCCTGAAGGTGGCATGATCCAGATTGTAAATGCCATGGTTAGCCTTGCCAAAGAACTTGGTGTCCATTTTGAATTCGATGCTGAGGTCAACAGGATTGAAGCAGAAGCAAGGCAGGTAAAAAGTGTGATCACTTCGAAAGGAAGGAAGATAGAAGCGGATATCGTGGTCGGTGGTGCAGACTACCATCACCTGGAACAAAAGTTACTTGATAAACCATTCAGGCAATATGACGAAGCTTATTGGTCATCAAGAGTGATGGCCCCATCAAGCCTGGTCTTTTACCTGGGCATCAAAGGCCGAATGAAAGATGTAATGCATCACAACCTATTCTTTGATGCAGACTTTAAAATACACAGCGAAGAGATCTATACCTCCAAAAAATGGCCTACGGATCCCTTATTCTATATGTCCGCACCATCCAGGACGGATGATCGTGTAGCTCCAGAGGGGCATGAAAATCTCTTTATCCTGATCCCCATTGCTCCCGATCTCGAGGATACCGAAGTTATCAGGGAGCATTACTTTTCAAGGGTGCTTGCACGCATTAAAATGATCACAGGAGAAGACCTCCAGGATCGGATTGTCTACAAGCGCTCATACTGTGTCAAGGATTTTAAAGCGGACTACCACTCGTTTCAGGGCAATGCGTATGGCCTGGCCAATACGCTTCGACAGACCGCTTTTATGAAACCTAAGATGAAAAGCCGTAAATTGGATAACTTATACTTTACAGGGCAACTTACTGTACCGGGACCAGGCATTCCACCAGCCTTGATCTCGGGACAAATTGTAGCAAGAGAAGTCATGAAAAACTATGCTTGATCTTTACAACAGCACCTGCCAGGAATGTAGCCGGCTCATCACCAAAAGGTATAGTACGTCCTTTTCAGCTGGCATTAAAGCATTTGATCCTTCCATCAGGGCTCCGATCTATGCTATCTATGGTTTCGTTCGTTTTGCGGATGAAATTGTAGATACTTTTCATGATTTCCCTCAGGCCTCTTTGTTTCAAAAATTCAAAGCAGATACCTGGCATGCGATTGAAGACGGCATCAGTCTCAATCCCGTCTTAAATTCATTTCAGGAAGTAGTAAAAACATATCATATTGACAAATCCCTGATCTCCGCTTTCCTTGACAGTATGGAAATGGATCTCACCCAACAATCCTATACGTGTGAGGGCTACGATCAATATATTTATGGCTCGGCTGAGGTTGTTGGCCTGATGTGTTTACATGTGTTTTGCAATGGCGACCCGGAGCAATATGCTAAACTCAAAGAGTCAGCGCGAAGGCTTGGTGCGGCATTTCAGAAAATAAATTTTCTTCGTGACCTTAAATCTGATTTTGAAGACCGCGGACGTGTTTATTTTCCAGGTGTAGATTTTCTCAGTTTTACTGCGACAGACAAACTGCGAATAGAACAGGATATCCAGGCCGACTTTCAGGAAGGGTACAAGGGCATCCTTCAACTGCCTGACACTGCAAGATTTGGAGTATACCTGGCTTATGTTTACTATTTCAGCCTTTTCAAGAAGATAAAACAGACGCCCTGTCACAAGGTCCAGGAAAAACGGATACGAGTCAATACAGTGGAAAAACTAATCTTACTGTTTCAATCCTCTATCCGAATGAAATTGAACATGTTATAATGGCGTTTATTAACTGACTGACTTTATCAATTATAAAATGAGTATAATCCTGTTTATTGCCTTATGCCTCGGCGCTGTATTGATGATGGAGTTTGTAGCATGGTCTGCGCACAAATTCCTGATGCACGGTCCGCTCTGGAACTGGCATGAAGATCATCATAAAAAGGACCATACCTCTGGAAGCTGGTGGGAAAAGAATGACCGCTTTTTTCTGGTTTTTGCAACACCCGGTATCATCTGTCTCTTTACCGGTAGTTTCACCTCAGCGACCTGGTTATTTCCTATCGGTCTGGGCATCACCGTTTATGGAACGATTTATTTCCTGATTCATGATGTATATATCCATAGACGTTTCAAATGGTTCCGTCACCTCGACAGCAAGTATTCACGTGCAGTGCTCAGGGCGCATGGTGCTCATCATGCAAAAACCACCAAGGAAGATTGTGAGTCGTTTGGATTACTGGCGGTGAATTCAAAATTCCTGAAAAACAACAGGAAGTAATGCTTTCAGGTCCGTTAAGCTCATGGCCGCAGGAATCTAAAGACAAACTCGGTTATATCGTCATCTTCTCCGCGCTGTTTCTGACCGGACTGATGTGGTATACCAACGAGATAAAACAAGGTCAGCTGCTTACGGAGGTTAATGTTCTGCATCCTATATCCTTCTTCGAAACCAAGTGGCTTTATGCATACCTCCTGGCTTTCACAGGTGTGTTCCCGCTCCTATTTGGCTTTATTCCCAAGCCTAATTTTTATGGTCAGTTCTTAAGGGTTGCGCTGGCAAACATTCCGGTTACCGCTTTTTTTATTGCATGGGATTTCTATTTTACAAAACAGGGTGTCTGGGGTTTTTCCACACGTTACACCAGCGGGCTGCAGTTCATCGGTCTGCCTTGGGAAGAGATTTTGTTTTTTATCATCATCCCTGCCGCCTGCATATTCATATACTGGTCGCTGAACACGGTCATTGCGAAAGAACCTTTTGCACGAGTAGAAAATACGATCACCATTATCCTGATCATCCTCTTTCTGGTTATTGGCCTATGGAAGTGGGAGCATATATACACCTCTACCGCTTTTATGCTCAGTGGGTTCCTGCTACTGTATCATTGGTTATTTGTCAAACCAGGTTACCGGGGTAGATTCTACCTGGCCTATCTGGTCACGTGCATACCGTTTCTGATTGTCAACGGGGTACTAACGGGTGGGTTTACGGAGGGTCCAGTGGTGATGTACAATCCTGACGAAAATTTTGGCGTGCGTATCGGTACGGTCCCCGTTGATGATTTTGCTTATTCCTTTTTAATGCTGTTTGCCAATATTACCCTCTTTGAAGCATTTAGAAAGCGTCAAGACTAACTCATTCTCCAGGATCAACCGCTTCGCTCATTTAACCTGCAAAACCAGATCAGATGTTTATTTTCTCCTCAGGAAAATTCAACACAAATGTAGTTCCCTCTCCTGACTTGCTTTCCACGTGAAGATTTATACGGTGCAGTTTTAAAATGCTCTCCACCAGTGAAAGGCCTATCCCGGATCCTTTCACTGCAGACGTCCTTGGACTTCGATAAAAAGCATTAAATACCATGGGCAGCTCTTCCTCCGGTATTCCCGGCCCTTTATCCGAAATTTCTATCCTTTTAACACCCTCCGGAGAAAAGGAAAGTTTTACCCTTACCCCTTTATCAGGGCTAAACTTACACCCGTTATCCATCAGATTTGCCAATGCGGTTTTGAGCAGCTGCTCGTTGCCGTTCACCAATAACTCTTCTTCCTTTTCCGGAAGGCTTACCACCTCAAAATTGATCCTGTACGCCTGATGATTCTTCATCAACCCTTCCTTTACCTCCCAGATAACTTCATCAATACGAAGTGGCTTGAAGCGGATCGTGGCATCTTCAGCATTGATGCGGGCCAACTGCATCAGTTTGTCCCCAATTTCATTAAGATCTTTTACATCAGCAAGCACGGAGCTAAGCGTGCCTTTATATTCTTCTGCAGTGCGTTCCTTATCCAATGCTACTTCGACCTGCGAAATAATCACATTGAGCGGGTTTTTCAATTCATGGCTGACATTGGACAAAAACATTTTTTGTATCCGGAAAACCTGTTGTATACGGTCGAGCAGTTTGTTAAACGTGATTACCAGGCGTGATAATTCATCATATTGATTCATGGGCTCAAGACGCTGGCTCATATCCGTAGGCAGCAGCGTATCCACCTGGTTCATTATCCTGCTGACCGGCGCCAACGCCTGTCTTGAAAAAAACCATCCCCCTAGAGCTACAATGGCGATGGAAAGGAGGAAAACAAGGCTGAGGATTTGGGTGAGGTTTTCCATATACACGCGGTCAAAAAAGGACTCGACGATGATGACAAACTGAATTCCTTCCTTGTTGGTATAGACTATCCCAAGCGCAATGAACTTACCATGATCAAAACGATACTCTCCGGCTGCTATGATCTCCCGGACGGCATAAGGAGAAATCATGTCCATTGCTGTATCGTAGGTGTAAAGCTGCTTCCCCTCTAAATTATAAATAGAGACATTTTCAGGATAATATCCCGCAAGCGGCCCTGAAAAATCCAAAGGGTATTCAAGTTTAATTCCCTCTTCATTGGCCTTACTCCCGACCACCATTTCAGCAATCATGTAAGCGTTCCACCGCAGGCGTTTGTGATATTCCTGTTCGAGATTCTTTTTAAACTGAAATTTTATAATAAACAAAACCGCGAGGAGAAGCCCCGCAACAATCATTAAAAACTGTAAGGTAAGGCGAACCCGAATCTGCATATGAACAGGATTAAAATAAAAAACGGATCAATTTCCGAAACGTAATTAATGTACATAAAAAGCAATAGGCCATTGAAACATAAAAATGGCATTTGCAATTTAAAGGGCGCCTCTAATAACCGCTTGACAAATAAAAATACATTTTGATTGTCAACCCATTACAAGAGTTGTAATTGCCTATTTGGTAGTTATTAGAAGCGCCCTAAAGGTGCTTCCATCAGCCTACTTATTATGGTGATCAAAATGATCCATCACTGACCATCCATGGGTGGCCTTTATCGTCATACATCTATTGGCGGTGTCCCAAAATTATTGCGGTAATTCTTCCTTCAGGATATACCCATGTCCAAAAACGGTATGGATAAATTTCCTTTCAAATGGCTTGTCAATTTTATTGCGCAGGTAATTGACATAGACTTCAACCACATTGGAGCTGGTCTCAAAATTGATATCCCAGACTTTTTCAGCAATTTCCGCTTTGGAGATTGGCCTCCCCTGGTTACGAATGAAATAGGCCATCAGTGCAAATTCCTTTGGGGTAAGTTCTATTTTACGACCATTTCTCCAAAGCTCTTTGGATAAAAGGTTCATTTCAATGGCGGCAAAATTCAGGGTTGATATGGCCGCGGTGTTTTCTTTTCCCCTGCGGGAGAGTGCTTTAACCCGGGCCAGAAGTTCCTTAAACTCATAGGGCTTGGTCATGTAGTCATCTCCCCCTACTTCGAGGCCAAGTACTTTATCATCGGTCGAACTCAGCGCCGTCAGGAACAATACCGGTGTCTGGATGCCTTTGGACCGGAGATATTGGGCGAGATCAAACCCATTAATCCCCGGCACGATGACATCAGAGATGATGACATCATACTCATTTGCTTCAGCCAGCTGACATCCGGTAGTGCCGTCTAAAGCGAAATCGACGTCAATTTGGTGCTCATTTAGTCCCTTTTTTAGAGATTTGACAGCTTTTTCTTCATCCTCGATCAATAAAACCTTCATAGCAGTGTCAATATTAAAGGTCAGAAATGTCCCTAAGTATAGGCTTAAATGGCCTATGCAATTTAAAAATATCTGATAAAAGTGTATAAAATTAACAAAATATGGTACTAACTTTGCAAGCATTCCAAAATTAAGTGTTCACCTCAAGTCTTTAACCTATGAACTTTCGCAAAACTTTATTGTTTATATTGCCCCTTTTACTCTGTTTCTCCTTATTTATAGTATCCTGTACAGAAGAGGACAATCAGGTATCTGATCAGAAGCTAGTAGCCGGATACGATGCTGAAGCAGCATTAGAATGGAATAAGCTATTTCTTGAAATAGAGCGCTATGCTGCTGGTTACAGGCCTGGGCCTGCTCCACGTGCTTTAGGCCTGATGGGCTTAGCCACTTATGAAGCATGTGTAACTGGTATGCCAGATTACAATTCATTGGAAAACCAATTCAATGGGTTAAACATCCCTAACATTGAAGCTGGTAAAGAATACCACTGGCCTTCAGTTGTACAGGGTGTTTATTCTATCATGTTCCCTAATTTTTTTACACAAGAGCCACCGGCTGACGTAAGGAACCAATGGGATGTGCTGAAAAACAGCCTCAATCAAAAATACCAGGCAGAAGCCGGTCAGGAAATATTCAACCGTTCCAAGACTTATGGAGAAGCTGTTGGCTTAGCAGTATGGGAATGGTCAACCACTGACCCATATGGTCACGAAGCCTACAAAAACCCTTTTGGTAATTATACAACCAATGAAAGTTACGATTGGGCTGAGTATTATGATGGTCCTGGCGACTGGGCACCCACCATTCCTGGTCCTACCAGCCCTATGGGTCCTTATTTCGGTAAGGCCCGCACATTTACCTTGAAGGAATCTCAAAAGCTTTGTTACCCTCCTTCACACTATTTCATGGAATACAGTGAGGATACACACTCTGAGTACTATGCTCAAGCCTTACAAGCCTACACCAAAAATGCTGATACAGATTATAATGTAAAATGGGTTGGTGAATTCTGGAGTGATGACCTCTTAAACCTTACTTTTAGTCCTGGTCCACGCTGGGTTGCCATCGGTAATCAAGTGGTAGAGAACGAAAATTCCAACCTGGAGACTGCCATTGAAATGTATGCTAAAGTAGGCATGGCGCTCAATGATGCTGCTGTAGGAGCCTGGGCTTCAAAATATCACTATAATGTTGAACGTCCGATTAGTTATATTCAAAAAGTTATTGACCCTACGTATGTGTCAAATCTTGACAACCCAATTACAGGTGATATAGGCTTTGTCCCACCATTCCCGGCTTACCCTTCAGGTCACTCTACAATGGGTGGCGCAGGTGCAGAGGCTTTGGCTAGTGTATATGGATATTCATATAGCATGACGGACAATTGCCATTTAGGCCGCACAGATTTTGTTGGTGTACCACGCACGTTCTCCAGTTTTAAGGAAATGGCGGATGAAAATGCATGGTCACGTGTACTTCTTGGTACCCACTGGTACATGGATTGTGTAGAAGGTGTTCGTTTTGGAACCGATATTGCACGAAAAGTCACTTCACTTCCCTGGAAGAAATAAAAACCACATCAACCATATTTTAAAAAGAGACTGCCGTCAATCTGCAGTCTCTTTTTATTTTAGCTGTTCAACAGATCATCCTTTTTCAATTCACATGTCCATTAAATCCTGAACTTCATCATCGCCGTCTAACAAAAAGCTTCAACCTTTTACCTAATATGATCCATTCATTTCGACCCATTTATTTCAGTTTCCTGATTATCCTGGCTTCTTTTTGCTTCCTTATACTTTCAGGATGCAGATCCAATACGGAAGAAGTAATTACGAATTATCCCAGCGGAGAATTATCCAGAAGACATACAGAAGTCAATGGAAAAAAGGAAGGGGTGATGACTGAGTATTATAAAGATGGAAAGATCAAAGGTGACCGTCTTTTTAAAAATGATATACAAATTGGAAAATCAACCTTCTACTATCCAAGTGGAAAGATTAAAGAAGTCCAATACTATGAAGAGGGCAAAATAACTGGTGGAGACACGATCTTCTATGAAACAGGGGAAACTGAGTTCCTCCGCACCTATACTAAAGGAATTCTGGATGGATACCTTCGCAAATGGGCCCCTGATGGCACCATCATCTATGAGGCTAAATACAAGAACGACACCCTTGTCGAAGTCAAAGGTGAGCCGGTCAAACGGGATACCACAGGCCGTAACTAACATAAGTTACCTTAAGGGGAGCTGTTGCAGGAGCGTCATGGGGAGAGTCGAACTATTTGCTCCTGCGACCACCGCGATACCAGCCGAGAAGGCCGTTTGATGGCGTTCTCGCCGCCAACAACCGAGATACCCACAGGAATCCCAACCAGGATGCCGTTGCAGGAGTTTGCTCCTGCAACCATGAGAATTCCAATTTAGATTCTCTATAGTAATTTCGTTGGGTATCCTGGTGGGATGCAGGAGCAAACTCCTGCATCGGCGGGGAAAGTGGGATTTACATTTCAATTAAATCCAGCCCAAAGTGGCTATTGGTCGATCATAATCAGGCTTCTCTCTTAATTCCTGCAGAGCTCATTTTGATCAGGTAACTTAGGATATACCATTCCATGATCATTATGAAGAGAAACGATTTTATCAAAACAGCCTGGCTGGGAGCATACCTTATACCAACGACTATCCCAAGGTTCAATATTGATCCAAAACAACCGCTTGACAAAGCACTAGTG
>JANNSS010000373.1:0-4979 GCA_031402955.1 Saprospiraceae bacterium | reverse complement strand
AGCCACGCCTTCTTCTGTCAGGTCATAAGCACGGAAGTGCCTGTCTCCTGCAAAGCAGGAAAGTGCATCATCCACTGCTGTTTCACTGTTGTTCTGGGAAATAGTCCCCGGAACTAAAATTGGAACAGCGCAATCACCTGTTGTAGTAGGAGGATTCCAATTGATGATCTGCTCGCATGCACCTGGATCCAGGTTGTAAATGATGTCATCCGGACATACAATCTCGCATGGCTCGCCAGGAGGTGGAGGAGCAGCAGCAAATGTGATGGACCAGGCAATCATATTACCAACGTCACCAAATGCATTGTCTGCGATCCTTAATTGCCATGTACCATTCAGGCCGGGACCTTGTGTAAAAGCTGCAAGGTTTGCAATGGTACCTGCAGGAGGAGTTGCGCAGCCACCACCAACTGCGCCTTCGGCAGCATACATGCCACTGAAAGGAGCAAAACCAGTTGTAATAGATGGAGAACCATCTACAAACATGGTGTTTGTGAAGTTGTCACCTGATCCACCGTTAGCGGTAGACAATGCAATTCGCTGACCATTTGGAGCCTGGAGATAAATCTCAAGATCTCCAGTCCAGGTGTGATTAAGGTTGATCTGAACCTTAGTCACCGCTGTAGTTGTACCTGCAACAGTGTTGTTGAAAATCGTTTCTGTTGGATTCGCACAACCACCTGTTCCCGAAGAGGGAATAAGGCTGTTGCCTGCTGTATTGGTTGTACTGCCGTTGAATAACATCTGGGCATTGACTGCGCCGAATGTGAACAGCATTACTATAACCAACGTAGCTAAATTTGTAAATGATTTGCTATTCATGAGTATAGGATTTCTGATTAATTTTTGTTAATAAAAGGAACTTGCAACTGACTATTGAATTGCATTTACAGTCTGGTTGTACAGAGCAGCCAATTGAGCGGTAGGATTGTTCTTTGTCTGATTCATCGGTCCGCTGAGATGCTTACTGTCCTTCAATTCTTCCAATCTTTTAAGAAGAGAAATTTCAACGGCAATAGAATACGTTCCTACATCCGTTAATACTGCACTTAAATAGGCATATTGTAATTCCTGTGCTTGCGTAGCACCGTGACCAATGAGTGGTTTGAGTGGAATCAGAATACCCTTGATGGTTTCAACCGTAGCGGCCTGGTCAAAAGTACCAAGCGGGTAAGCTGTAACACCAAAGGCTTGTGCGATTCCAGTGTGAGGATTAACTCCTCCACTCGCTGTTTGCTGTGCACTTGTATTGTTTAGGCCTACCAGGAAAAAAAGTCCGGTAAGTAAAAAAGACATGAGCACATTCCTTTTTGAAAAGAAAGAAAATGTTTGTTCCATGAGATTCATGTTTGATTATGTTATGATGAGATAAAAAAAGTTAATGCTTCTTAAACTACAATCTCATCCGTATAAACAAACATAAAAGATACCGAAGCATTGTCAAGGAGACTAACACTTGGTACCTCCTTAGGAGGTCATTCATCAGGTTGAGACTACAGTATATTATTGTGAAATAATAGTATTATAGCCTTGGTTAAGAGCCTCGAAATTAACACTTTAATTGATTTCCAAAATACCTCGAGGTTTCCTTACCCCGGTATAAAATCAATACTCATGCCAAATTTTAGGGCCTGAAATTCATATTATATAATATTATTATTTATAAGCGTATGCTGGATAAATATTTAAGGCTAAATTTCACACAATGTTTTCTTTTAGAATTCTGATCTTCGAGCTAAAAAAAATATAAAAAAATCTCTTTAGGACCTGAAAAAGATAAAAATCGCCCCCAGAGCCGTCAAGACCATGATCAAAATCCTGAACTGGCTTTGACGAACCACTTTCACCAGAGCGATCCCGACCCAGAGTCCAAGGAGGAGCGCAGGGAGAAGTACCAGGTCAATAGTGACCGAGTGCAGATTGATCGTTTTCCAGCTCCAGATATGAAATGGGAGCTTGAAAAGATTAGTAATAAAGAATAACCAGGCAGCAGTGCCTATAAACATCTCCTTAGGCATCCGGATCGCCAGGAAATACAACTCAGAAAAAGGTCCGGCCAGGTTCCCTACCATCGTTGCAAAACCTGAAATTCCACCCATAATGGCAGCAAACAACCTGTTATCCGGCACCCTGTAGGTCTTAGCCCTGTCCAGAAACCACATGAGCACTACGCTGGAGAGAATCAGCAAGGCCATCCCTCTTTTAAACTCCTCTTCCGGAAGGTCCTTTCCGTACCAAACCCCAACCAGTACCCCTGCCATCATCCAGGGCATCAGTTTCCATAGATAGGCCCATTGCGCATGCCGGTTGTAGTATATCACGGCAAAGATATCTCCCACGATAAGCAAGGGCATAATAATACCTGTTGAGGCTTTGCTTCCAAAAACCACTGCAATCATGGTGGTAATGATGGCTCCAAAACCTTTAATACCTCCCTTGGCTACCCCGAGTAAAAAAGATCCGGCGATGGCGACCAGCCAGCCATTTGTTGAAATCTCTGTCTCTGTAAACACCTCAAGCATGAGCGGGCAAGTTCGTCATTTGTTTCAAACCTCCTTCATCATACGATGCCGGTCAAAATATCATAACAGATTCCTTCGTTTTTAGTCCACTGTCCCACCCTCATCTTCTGTTTAAGATGACATCATCCCTGTATTTCCAGTCATAGATCTTCCGATCCGCTGCTTAAACCATGGGTGAGTTCCCTTTCCAGAAATAACTTTGTGTCCATTTTTCATGAATAAAGAAAACTTTATCAAGGCCCTTAAGATCTCCATCATTGCCCTCCTGGTGATGGTGATCTCGCTGGTCGTCTTGTTGCGATGGAAAAGCGATCTGATCATGGAAAGGGTAATGGCCACCTTGCAAAATCAATTGGTGGATTCATTACGCTATTCAGATGCCGGCATGGATTGGTTTTCCCATTTCCCTTCGACCGCCATCCATATCAGTGAACTAAGATTAGGTTCCGGCAAGACCGCGCTGATTGAAGGAGGAAGCGTAGATGTCGTCATCCGGTTGTTGCCCCTCTTGAAAGGCAAAATTGTCATCAATAGTTTACAACTCACGAACTCCGGCATCCACATTTTCCAAAAAGATGGGCGTTGGTCATACGAGGTGATGAAAAAAACTGAATCCGCTGATCAAGACGCTTTCAGTACGGAAGTAAAGAAACTGGTCATTGAAAACAGCACCCTCTACTATGATGATGGAAAATCCTTGCATTTCGATCTGGCGATCACTACAGGTAAATTTAAAGGGGGCATGGAAAATGAAAAACTGATCCTGGAGATTGACATGAACAGTACCATCGCCGGACTGAACATAAATGATTACGCTCAAAAAGAACCCTTCCCTTCTCATTTTACAGGACAGTATACTTTTGATATGAAGTCAGGCCTTCAGGAATACGGTGAATGGAAAATAGAGAATGAGGCACTTCAAATAACTGCAGATGGAACCATCCTGCGTGAATCTGACCATGAGGTTGTCGATATGAATGTGTCTTGGAAAAAGGCCAATCCTGAATTATTAAAAAAATGGTTGCCTGAAAAAATGCTTGAGACCTTGAAACAATATAGTATCTCGGGAGAATTAGAAGGCAAGGCGAACATTGAAGGAAAATCTTCTGCCAAAGAAATACCACATGTTTCGCTCACCGCGGAGCTAAAAGATGGTGAAATAAATTTCCTTGCGGCAGATGAAGCCATCAAAGGACTCACGATCGAGGTGCTCTATGATACAGGGACTAAAAAAGCCGGACAAACATCAAGGGCTGAAGTGACCTTCCGTAAAAATTCAATGCTAGGATCAGGACTGGAAGGAAAGGTAAAAATTCAAAACCTGGATAACCCTGTTTATGATATCAACCTGAGTGGTTCGATCCCATCCGGATTGTTAAATCTAATGTCCATCCAGGGACTTCATTTTGAAAAGGGTTCATTAGATATCAGTCATTTTGAATTAAATCATTTTCAGGTCGGGAGCGCTACCTTTTCTACCTTCTTACAACATGGTAAAGCATCTCTCCAGGCGGACAATATCAACTTCACTTATCTCAACAATACGATTGCGATTCCAAAGGGTGACATGGCGTTAGGAGACAACAAACTAGTCCTTAACCTGGATGCATTCTCTTGGAACAAAGCAACTGTTACAGATCTAAAAGGTTCAGTGATATCCCACGAGCATGCATTGGATTTTGATCTTGCCGGAAAACTGTGCGAGGGAACTGTCGAATCAAAAGGTAGTGTCTCTGGCATGAACCTCCGTCCTGTCAGTAATGCAACATGGAAAGTGACAGGCATTGAAATGAAACAATTGCTCGAATCCTTTTCCAATTTTGACCAGACCTTTATTACCTCCGAAAACCTGAAAGGCAAAGCAAACATCTGGGCCGAATCCACTATACCTTTTAATGAGAAATGGAATATACTGACAGAAAAGGTGCTCGTCAGAAGTGCTATTGACATCAAGGACGGCCAGCTCAAAGGCATGAAAACGCTGGAGGACTTCGGCACCTACGTACACATAGACGACCTGCGCGACATACGGTTCAATCAGATACGCAACTATATGGAGATTGAAAACGGGACCGTTTATCTTCCGGTGATGTTTATCCAGTCCAGCGCCCTCAATATGAGCATCAGCGGCGAGCATACCTTTGATCAGGATATCCTGTACTACCTCAAACTCAATGCTGGTCAGGTAGTCGCCAACAAACTGAAGAAAAACGATGTCAGGAAAGACTTCAAAAAAGCCAGTAAGAGCGGCTGGATCAATATGTATTTCGTTCTCAGCGGCACCACCTCTGTAGTCAGATATGAACAATACCGCAATGCGGTGATCGCCGGTTTTGAAAAGTCTTCATCCCTTAAAGAAAGTCTTCGGAATTACCTGGTTGAAAAATTCGGGTATGATGTGTATTGGCTGGAGCCAAATGAGTGGGAAGATGTTCCGGAATATCAGTGAAAAGTGAA
>JANNSS010000372.1:0-22032 GCA_031402955.1 Saprospiraceae bacterium | reverse complement strand
AGCTGTTGCAAGTGTTTTGCATCGGTCAATCAATTGAGGGGTTTGTACATCACCATTTCGGAAGGACTCAGATAATCTGACAGCAAATTCCTTTGTTCCACCACCTCCGGGAATTAAACCAACACCTGCCTCCACTAATCCAATGTATGATTCGGCGGCTGATGCTACGCCATCACAATGCATAGAGATTTCGCACCCACCACCAAAGACATATCCTTGTGTGGCTGCTACGACAGGCACGGCTGAATATCTGCAGCGCATAGAGGTCTGCTGGAAGTAATTAACAGCCTTCTCCAGGTCATCCCATTCTTCCTGAAAGGCCATCATGCCAATGAGCATGAGGTTGGCACCGACTGAAAAATTGGTGGCATGGTTGCCGATCACTAAGCCATTCCATCCTTCGTCTTCAGCTATCCTGATGGATTCGTTGATGCCACGCAAAATACCTTCTCCTATAACGTTTGCCTTGCTTCTGAATTCGAAACAGAGTACACCATCTCCAATATCATGAAGTACAGCTTCATCGTTCCGATATACAGGAGATTGGGTGCGAAGAGCCAGCAGGTTTACTTTCGTTTCCGCTCCTTGTATGGGCACATATGAATGGACTGACGGATCGTAGACAAGTCTTTTTCCGTCTTGAATGGTATAGAACGATTCAATACCGTTATCCAACATTTTTTGGACCCAGGGACTAATTAAAAGTCCGGATGAATTTGCATCTTCAAGTCCTTTTTTTACACCAATGATGTCCCAGTATTCGAAGGGGCCATAGGACCATGCAAATCCTGCTTTCAATGCATCATCAATGCTATTGATATGATCTGCGATTTCCGGTATGCGTTTGCTTACATAGGCAAAGAGACCGAGCAGATGTTGCTTGATCAGTTTGCCCCCGTCATCCGGTGCATCAAAAATGGTTTTGATTCTTTTTACCGGATCGTCTATTTGCTTTGAAATCCCCAGAGAAGGAAGATCAATTCTGGGGTCAGTGCCATATTCAAGAGTTTTGAGATTGAGTGACAAATATTCAGTTTGTCCTTTCGCATTTTTTCCTTCGCCTTTTTTGTAAAAGCCCTGACCTGTCTTATTCCCCAGGAATTTATTGTCCAATAGAAACTGCATGTAACCTGGCACATTGAATGCACCAGCTTGTTCATCCTCTGGACAATTGTGCTGAATACCCTGCATGACTTTCACGCCGGTATCATGTCCGACAAGGTCCGCCAATCTGAAGGTGCCGGTGTTAGGTCTGCCAATCACCGGTCCGGTCAGTTTGTCAACAGTGGTGATGGGAAGGCCAAGTTCTTCGGTCAATTGGAATATGCGAGCCATGCTGTACACGCCGACGCGGTTGGCGATAAATGCAGGGGTATCTTTGCAGAGGACGGTTTGTTTGCCTAAAAAACGTTCACCAAACTGCATCAGAAACATCACCAAATCCTTGTCAGTATGCAGGGTTGGAATGATTTCAAGGAGACGCAGGTATCTGGGAGGATTAAAAAAGTGAGTCCCCAGGAAATGTTTTTTAAAATCATCTGATCGGCCTTGGGTCATCAGGTGAATAGGAATGCCGGATGTGTTGGAACTGACGATAGTTCCTGGGCGCCTATATTTATCAACGCGCTCAAATAGCGATTGTTTGATTTCAAGTTTTTCGACTATCACTTCTATAATCCAGTCAGCATCTTTGATACTGGACAGATCATCCTCAAAATTGCCTGTGGTGATTCTCGAAATAAACCCGGAATGATAGAGTGGAGCAGGCTTTTGCTTGACTGCAAATGACAGGGCGTCTTCAGCTATCTGGTTGCGGCGTTGATTTTCGCCCGAACCTGGTAAGTCCAGTATCAGGACCTGAAAACCTGCATTAGCAAAATGGCAGGCTATGCCGGAACCCATTACGCCTGATCCGAGGACGGCTATTTTTTTTATAATTCGCATGAAAATGAGGCAGATTATATGTGGGTGTAAGATAAAGAATGCTGTTGACAGAGATGGGAACGAACACTTGGTTTAACTGTAAAAAATACGATTTGATTGAAACGATTTCTGAGGGGAATCTCCAGATTCCTAGCTATAATGGTAACCTGTCAAAACTTTATACATTAATTATTTTCATAATATGAAAATAATCCCTTAATTTTAACCCGTTGATGTACATAGCGTCTTTTGGAGGTCGTTAGGTATTGAAGTCATCTTAATAAAGTCTTACAATGAATACACTTGATTCTGCATTAAATCCTCAGGAGCAAACGTCCCAGGGTAAAGGCTGGATTGTAAGTTTGATCACCCACATCCTTGTCATCATTGCACTATTTCTGCCAATGATAGTCAACAAAACTCCGCCCCCGGAAGAGGAAGGTCTCCTTGTGAATCTTGGACTCCAGGATGAGGGGCAAGGTGAGGAAACCCCTAAAGGAAAGGACAATGAAGTTGCTCCACAGCCTGAAGAGCGGCAAGAAAAGAAGCCGGTAGAGCAATTTTCGCCTGCAACAGCCGCAAAAAAGGTTTCTCAGAAAAGTATGACAAGTACGGAGGAAAGCCTGGTTGTAACTAAAGAGGCAGCAGCCAGGAAAGCTGCTCAGGCTGATGCTCAACGGAAAGCCTCGGAAGAAGCCAGTCGCCAGGAGGCATACAACAAAACCAAAAAGTCCTATGGTGATCTGTTGGGTGGAAGTGGAAAAGGAAACACCGGAAAATCAGGGAGCCAGGGAGATCCAAACGGTGACCCTAATTCAAATATTCTGGAAGGAATCAGCAAAGGAAGTGGTAGAGTC
Organism: Saprospiraceae bacterium; assembly: GCA_031402955.1. Classification (GTDB taxonomy): domain Bacteria; phylum Bacteroidota; class Bacteroidia; order Chitinophagales; family Saprospiraceae; genus Opimibacter. Next base: position 19,252 of record JANNSS010000372.1, on the reverse strand, counting down.
GGAGGGGGGCTTGGTAATCGCGGAGTGCTGCATGAACCTCAGATAAATGACCGGAGCCAGAAGACCGGAAGGGTTGTCATCAGCGTTTGCGTTGATAAGGCTGGTAAAGTAATAAAGGCGGATTATACACAAAAAGGTTCTACCACCACCGATTCTGAGTTAAAGGATATTGCCCGTAAAGCCGCTCTCCAATTCAAGTTTACGCTCAGTGAGATTGAAGAACAATGTGGTACTATCACTGTTGATTTTAAAATCAAGGGATCATAAAAGGTTCCCTCCGGTATTGAAAATGATACAGTGTATTGATGGAAACCAGTTGTCTCGTTTAAGCGGCAGTAGAATTTAAGCAGGAAACATAGATATTCCTGATTAGGTGTTGAATGGCATTTTTGATTATATTTATCAAACCATTCAAACCATCCTCATATGAAAAAGCTGGTTATTTTTTCGTTTCTGATACTTTCGCTCACTTCCTGTTCAAAAGATTCCTTTGACATCGGCACAGACAACCTGGTCCTTGTGGAGAAGTCAGAAATATTAGTAACAGTCACCTATCTGACCTGGAGTGATCTTGAAGGTGATTTCAATTGTTCAGGAGCCGGAGCTCAGCTTGTAACCTATATATACAATGCAAAAGTTGACATAGTAGCGATAGAGGTATCCGGAAGCGACGAACAAAGTCAAAACCGTCAATACGGCACAACCGGTGCGAATGGTAAAGTCGCATTTGAGAATCTGGAACCAGGCAAATATACCTTGACAGTGGATACTCCCTACGGACAAAAAACCAGGACCATTTTTACCCAGTTGAACAGACGATCCTCGGTTGAATTTAGTTTCTGAGAGGCGACTAAATAATTTACTAACAATTCGGCTCTTAGGACTCAGTGAAAGCAGCCTACCTAAGATTTTCTATTAAATAAGAAGTCAAATTCTTGCATACCGCTTATTTTGTGGGCTTAAGATCAATTATAGCAAGTATGGTAGAATTATGTGGGAGGGATGTTCGCAGTACATTAAAAATTGTAATGGTCATCCTGCTTTGTTGCGGATCCTTTCAGACAGGGATTGCACAATTGTTTCCCGGCCTTGAAGGGGATCAACTTGCTAACGCTTTAAGAGATGCCTATACCCCGGGCCAGTTGCTGGATGATAGTCAGGTAAGGGATACCTTATATGCTAAGGTCTTTGCTGAAAGTGATAGTGTCCGATGTATCTATTCTGGATTTGCTAAATTTTTACCTTTTGGGGTTGACCCATCCCAGTGGTTATATGGGACAGGCCTGGAAATAGCATCGATGAACCTTGAACATGGGTGGCCACAAGCAAAAGGGGCAGATGAAGGGACTGATGGCAATGTGAATATGTATCATTTATTTCCATCACGGACTGCCATCAATTCAGATCGGGCTAATTTTCCTTTTGGGGATATTCCGGATCAGCTTACACAAAAGTGGTACTACAAGGATAAAGAGATGGCGGTTAAGCCAGGCAATAGTATCAATGCCTATAGCGAATATATGAACGGATCCTTTGAGCCGCGCGAAGCAGTCAAAGGGGACATCGCCAGAGCCATGTTTTATTTCTGGACAATTTACAGAGAAGATGCAATTGCAGCTGATCCATTTTTCTTTGCGGCACAGCTTCCTTATTTATGTGATTGGCATGAACAGGATCCGGTTGATGCCGCAGAGTTGATGCGGAATGACATCATCTCTTTTTACCAGGACGGAAAGAAAAATCCATTTATTATTGATTGCTCTCTTGTCCGAAGAGCATATTGCAGTTCATTGCCAGAATGTGATCCGGTTTCGTCAGAAGATATCGGGGAGGAAGAATTTGTGCTGCAGTTTCTCCCGGGATTACAGCAATTATCCATTGTTGGTAATAGAGATCAAACCTGGCAAATACAGATTTTAGATCAACTGGGGAGAATACTGAGAGTTGATTCCCTTCCAACCAACCAGATTGGATTGCCATTGAACTTACCAGCAGGTGTTTATTTTGTAATTGCTTCAAACCAGCGTTATAGATTGAATCATAGCTTCATGATCCCCTAGCGATTCTGCTGGCTTAACTTTACATTTCCCATACCTCCAATAATTTGGGCTAGGTTCCACTGCCCGGTTTTTCCTTTTGAGTTTGTGTTTTTCTCGAAATAAAACGCTGTAGACGGGCAATTTTTTAAGCTCCACGATCCGTAAATGAGTTTTCATTTGTAAAATAATGCTGGACCATAGCCCCTTGAATTCCTACAGATTTTCGCATTTATTGAATATCATTGACCCTATGGAATGTTCATAAGCATTATTACATATATATTGATCTTATGTATAAAGTGCATATAATCAATTAAAATTAGCTTATTCACAAGACAAATCATGGCTTATCTTCTGGAAATGAAGTAAAAATAGCCAAGTTGGCACCTTTAAATCAGAATATAAACCCGAATGAAAAATTGTGGGTAGCTGAAATTTTTTTGGTCAATTGGCATGAAGTATGCATAACAATGGTTAATTTAGTCCACGATTTATTTAATAGAGTAAACCCACCCCCCAGATATGATTGCATAACCACCTAAAGAATAACTTGATTTTACACCGTCAAGCTATTACTTAAAATTATTAAAGCACACATATGATATCATCATCTTGTCTCCGTTTTAACGTGGTGCATGTTAACGCTATAGTGACCTATAGGTCACTTATGAGGTTCTGCATAGGTAAGTTTTCCTTGGTTTTTGGTTTTTGTTTGATGCTTTTTGGGATCCTTCCAGAAAGTGTAGCTGCATCCATATTACCATCTTCAATGACCAGCCCGGGTAATAGAGATAAAGTTGAGACCGGCTCGGCTGATGTTTCAGCTGCAGTTGTTGATCCCAATTTAACCGTCCGATTCAATAATCCCCAGTTTTCGTGCAGCACCTATGAGTATTGTCTCGATGTTGAATTTCAGTCAGATATAGCGAATAAGGAGTTGTTTGGAATGAATGTGAGATTTTTCATTGATGACAAGATTCTTGAATACGTTAATTTGAAAGGTTTTCAGGGAGGATATGGCGCTGTATCACCAAGTCCTGCCAATGTCAATTACTCAACCTCCGGAATTCCATGGTTCAATTTTACGGACGGTGCTGATTATGTAAATGGTGCAGTTCAAAAGACCAACAGTAGTGCGCCGGCTATCTACATTTCCACTTCTGGTTGGACCAAACTCTTCCAGGCTTGTTTCACAGTGGATTATCATAATGGAAGCGAGACGGTTTTCTGTCCGCCTATCGTTTGGGATCTTGAAGCTGATCCAAATAACGGAGGTTTCCCTTCTGGATCAGCTGGAGTTGTTATGACTGTAGTCAATGGAAGTGGTTCCTCCAATGCATTCGAGCACGTTAACCAATTTAACTGGCAATATACTGGCAACGGCTCAGCTCCTTTTGGAGAGCCAATAGAAATTTCCTGCATCAATATAGATTGCGGTACTTGCACTAAGGTTGTAACCAGTAATGCCGATGCCGGCGCTAATACATTGCGTGCTGCATGTCAATGTGCATATTCAGGGGATACGATTACTTTCGGTACGGGCATGGCTGGCGCAACAATTACTATCTCTTCCACCAAATTTACTTTAAGCAAGACGCTGTATATCCGATCCAACCTTTCACCGCCTGTTAAAATAACTTCCTCAATCGCTGGTTTGTTTGAGATTTTGACAAATACAATTGTTGAATTCAAGGACCTGGAGATTACCAGCGGATTGTTGGTTACGAATAATCTCGGTGCTGCATTCAGGAATGACGGTACCTTGAGATTTATAAATGTGAAAGTCTTTAAAAATCCTAATCTGGCGACAGGTCAATTCCTCATCAGGAACAGACCGGGTAGTAGTTTCTCTTCAATGGGAAGTTGCTATGTTGAGATTCCCTAATTGGTTTTGATCAGGATTACAGAAGGATTTTCAATGCAAAGCTCCAAATTGGTCCTTTTTTTGGTGTCGCCAAACGCCGAAAAGTATATATTTTTTTTATCCATGCATTCTGCTAAGATCTCTACTTAGCAATCTGGATTTCTATTTAGCCTTATGGATGAGGCATGATTATTAAATTTGCATATTTATTCATTTCTGATTATGAGAAGGTTATGAAGTCATTTATGGCTTGCCTCGTATTGCCTATTTAGTGTTGTCAGATTAGCGAACTTTCATTTGTAAGCTTAATATTCCAGAACATGTTATCCAGCACGTTTGAAAAATGCCTGATAATCATTAAATTGTACTAAAATGTGCAGTGCTTTTGATACCTTTAGCATTAGGTAGACTTAATCCTCAACTGAGGTAAATTCAAATTCCATACTTATTTGGTGGTTAGGTATACTTGAGCCCCCCTCATAAAGCCCAAAAGAGTGGACCTAACACCTTGCCCCGAATCAGCGCGATCAACGTATAAACATGTTGAAAACCGCTTCTATTTGCGACTCATTAAATGCAGGACGCAAAATGCTATTGCTGTCTTTTCCTGCCTTTTTCTCATATTTTTTTTCTCCACCATGTTGCCGGGCGCATCTCCTGATATGCCGTCAAGTGATTTTAAGGTCGGGAAGGTTATCTCTGCCTCTGAAAGTCTTGAGAAGGTAAATCCTACTGCATCGCTATTGCCAATGGTATCCATTCCGAATATCACTGTTCGATTTGCAAACCCACAATATGATTGTTCGACTGAACAATACTGTGTTGATGTTGAATTTCAATCAGACACCGTGGATCAGCAATTATTTGGTATGAATGTCAGGTTATTCTATGACAATGCTATTTTAGAGTTTGATAGTTTTACAAATTTTCAGGGAGGTTATGGTCCTGTGGCACCTAATCCTGCAACTGTACTCCAGAGCCCACCTGGCTTCGGTACAACCTTTTTTGGATTTCCAGCACCAGGTGTTACCGATTGGGTGAATGGCGCTATCCAATTGATTGATAATAGTCAACCTCCACTTTATATTGATACTCTAAGCTGGACTAAAATTTTTCAGATTTGTTTCAGTGTCGATGCTCCTTTCGCGGACAGCACTAATTTTTGCCCTTCACTCGTCTGGGACCTTGAACAAGATCCCGCAAATGGTGGATTCCTCAGTGGAGATGATGGGGTCATTATTACGTTGGTGGATGGAAGTGGATCTACTGCAGCTTCTGAACATGTTGTGCAATACAATTGGGAGTACACAGGGTCGGGGTCCGCACCGCCATACGGTCAACTTGCAGAGACGGATTGTTTTGCTTTTGCAGATGCAGTGATTGATGGAGTTCCCGACACAACTTGCTATTTTGAAAACAAGGTTTTTGTACCTGTGCAAGCTGAGTTGCCGGGCGTTATTTATCAATGGAATTTTGGTGTAGGAGCCCATCCTGGCGCTGCAACCGGTTACGGTCCTCATACCGTTTATTATGATACTGCAGGCATTAAAACGGTAACCCTGAATATCAATCCGGCTCCAGCAGTTGCGAATTGCCCTGATAGTTCAGCCCTGTCTTTTTTGATCACTAATTGCCCTTCTAATATTATCGGAACGGTCAAGTCGGTAACCCATAATCCAATACCCGGTGTAAATATTCGGCTTTATAAAGATTTTGATACCAATGGAATTGCAGACAACAATACAGCGATTCGTAGCGTCTTCACAACGAGTGTCGGAGTTTTTTCAATGGCATCCGTGATTCCGGGAAACTATGTCCTTGTCCAGGTGCAACCGGCAGGCTGGACTTCCTTTGATGATGGGGATACCTCGGAGGATGGAGACGCAGTAGAAAATATTGATTCGGTAGATAATATTATGCCGGTATCGCTTATCCCCAGCGAACTTGATGCTGGAAACTATTTTGTGGAGTCACCGATACCAGGCAATATTACCGGAAGTGTATTTAATGATCTTGACAATGACCAGGTTCCTGATAGCGGCGAAGGAATGGGAAATGTAAACGTCTACCTTTTTACGGATGCGAATATGAATGGGATGGCAGATACAATTATTCCGTTATCTGCACAAACAACCGCATCTAATGGTAGTTATGTCTTCACAGCTATTCCTGTCGGTCACTATGTAGTCTGTGAAGGTCAGCCGGCTGGATATTTTTCGATCAAGGATATAGATGCCAGTAATGATAATGACCTGGTCCCCAACACTAATATCTATAATGACACTATTCCAGTCACCCTGACCAACGCAGAGGTTGATGCCAATAACTATTTCATTGATACGGACTCCTGTAACCTGTTGGTGACCAACACAAATGATATAGGTGCCGGGACTTTACGCAATGCAATTGAATGTGCCTCAGCAGGTGACACGATTCGTTTTCACAGTTCACTGAACGGTTCGACGATAACAATAACCTCTCAGCGGTTGCTCATCGATAAGAATCTTGTTTTTTATTCGAATAGTGATCCAAGGGTAGTTCTCGCCTCGCAGATTGAAGGATTTTTTGATATCGTTTCTGCTCAGGAAGTTGAATTCATACATCTGGATATCATCAGTGGATTAGCTGGAAATGGGGGTGCAGCATTTAAGAATGAAGGGAACTTAAAATTGCAGGATGTACATGTACTACGGAATCCTTTTTTGATAGCTGGAGAATATTTAATTTATGATTTTCCTTCCAGTCAGCTCTTTCTCCTCGGTAGCTGTTCGATTGATACGGATTAACCTGGTCAGGATTCCATTCCCATTATTTGTTCAGAAAGGACACTCAGATTAGTATTAACCTGGACTTCAGATTTCAACAAGTCGGCAAGGCTTATTTGATCCAGTAGCTTGTCCATGTTCCATTGGAGCATCGTCCATAATGATCGCAAGGAACAATCAATAGAGTTGGTGCACAGAGAGAGTGATCCGGCATGTTGGCCACAAAATTTTTCGTCGTACATCACGCCGCCCATTGCCTTCAAAACATTATTGACTTTAATCTCAGTAGTAGATAAGGCTAGAATGTATCCTCCTTTTTGGCCTCGCATACTCTGGATGAAGCCTGCCATACGAAGTGATCTCGTTAATTTAGCTGCATAAGCCTGGGAAATCTTTTCCAACTCTCCAATCTGGGATAGGCTTAATCCTTCCTCCGGGTGCGCTTTGGCGATCCGGAGAAGAATTCTAAGACCATATTCATCCTGTGCTGATATCTTCATTTGTTCTTTATTTAAAACATGTCAAGGGCCATCTTTGCTTCATCACTCATTCTGTCTTTACTCCATGCGGGAGTCCATACCAGCGTGAGTTCAACATCCATCACAAAAGGCAGCTGCATTAACTTCTCCTGGACTTCAAGGGGAAGACTACCGGCAACCGGGCAAGCAGGTGATGTCAGGGTCATTGTGATTTGCACTTTGCCATGCTCATCGATTACAAGGGTATATATCAGTCCAAGCTCCCAGATATCAACCGGTATTTCCGGATCATATACCTCCTTGATTTGCCGGATCATTAACGCTTGCTGGCTAGCGGGATCTGAAGGTGTTTCGGATTGGCTTGTGCCGGAAAGATTGCGTGCATACGATTTGATATGTTGGATCATACTGATCAGGCCATTTGATCGGGTAGGGGATAAATGTGATTTCAAACCGATAGCATCAATGAATGTCAATTCTGCCTTTTCAATATCATGTATTTCCTGACCATTGAGCACCCGGATCAGTAATGCTATAATCCCTTTGGTGATGACTGTATCACTGTCAGCAATCAGATATAGCTTGTTCTCCTTAACAAAAGCGTGCAACCAGACTTTTGACTGACATCCTTTTACCAGGTGAAATTCAGTTTTATATTTTTCGTCCAGGGCAGGTAAAACCTTACCAAGATCAATCAGGTATTCATATTTATCAGACCAATCTGTAAATTGAGAAAATTCCTCAATCACATTAGCCTGTTCAAGATCAATCGTTGAAGGTGCTGTGTGCATCACGTCAGGATTTGGATAGCTTTCCGGGTGGCGTGCACCAGTTTATCAATTTCTTCCATTGTATTATAGATTGCGAAGGAAGCTCTCACCGTACCCGGGATACCGAATCTATCCATCAACGGCTGCGTGCAGTGATGTCCGGTGCGCACGGCAATGCCTTGTTGATCGAGCAGCGTGCCGATATCATAGGGATGCAGTCCATCAATGATAAATGAATAGACGGATGCTTTATGTGGTGCAGTACCAACTGTCTTAACACCTGGGATACTTTCCATAGCTTCAGTACAAGTCGATAATAGCGCTTGTTCATGCCGCAGCATCACATCCCTGTCAAGTTGGTTGATGTAATCGCAGGCAGCTGCCAGGCCAATAGCACCCGCAATGTCTGGTGTGCCAGCTTCGTATTTGAAAGGTAGTTTGTTGTATGTCGTCCCTGACCACTTCACTTCTGCAATCATTTCACCTCCGCCCTGCCATGGTGGCAGTTGGTTAAGCCATGAGGCTTTTCCATAGAGAATGCCCATCCCCGTAGGGCCATACATTTTATGACTTGAAAAGGCGTAAAAATCTACATCAAGTGCCTTGACATTGATGCTCATGTGCGGAGTTGCCTGGGCACCATCCAGCATGACCGGAATACCTTGCTGATGCGCCAGGCGAATGATCTCCTCTATAGGATTAATAGTGCCGAGGGCATTGCTTACATGCGTTATAGAGACAAGTTTTGTTCTGGCACTAAGGTTGCGTTCATACCACTCCATATCCAAAGTACCATCATCAAATACGGGTATCACTTTGATGCTGGCTTTCTTCATAGCACACACGATTTGCCATGGAACAATGTTGCTGTGATGCTCCATATCTGAGAGCATGATTTCGTCTCCTTCCATTAACTGGGAGAGACCGAAGGTATAAGCAACCAAGTTTATCGATTCTGTAGTGCCCCTGGTGAAGATCACTTCTGCTTCATCTGGAGCTCCAATAAAATCGGCAATACGGCGCCGGGAGGATTCAAACAATTCTGTTGCTTCCTGGCTAAGCGTATGTACGCCGCGATGAACATTGGCATGTGTATGTCTGTAATAGTGGTCCATACTATCCAGCACCTGGACTGGCTTCTGACTTGAAGCCGCGTTGTCCAGATAGACCAGAGGTTTGTCATTAATCGTTCTGCTGAGGATGGGAAAGTCTTTTCTGATGTTAGCTACATCAGGGATAAGTAAAGACGACCCGGAGGGCAAAGTTGTCATGCTTGTAAGGCCATTCTTGAACGGATATAGTTTCTCAGGGGTTCTACAGGTGCATTATCAAGTACCTCTGCAAGAAATGCTGCCTTGAGCATGTGCTTGGCAGTCTGGGGATCAAGTCCGCGCGCCATCAGATAGAACAGTGATTTTGCATCCAGTTGTCCAATAGTGGCTCCATGACTGCATTTGACATCATCAGCATAGATTTCAAGCTGAGGCTTACTGTTCATCAACGCATTGTTGGAAAGCACGAGTGTATCGTTTTGCTGATAAGCATTTGTTTTCTGCGCATCCGGATGAACGAAGACTTTGCCATTGAATGCTCCGGAAGCTTGTTGGTCGATAATCCCTTTATACAATTCGTGACTTTCGCAATGGGGCATTTTATGATTGATGCGGGTCTGATGATCAAAAGACTGTCTGCGTTTTGCGAGATAACCTGCCTGGAGTGACGTGTAGGTATTGCTTTCGTCCAGTTCAACATCAATATTGTTTCGGATCAAATCACCACCAAAATCAAACGCAAAGGCTTCAAATCGGCTATCTCTTTTTTGAGCCACAGTAAGCTTATAGACCAGGCTTTGTGTTTCCGGGAGGTCTTGCCACCTGATATGTTTTACACCTGCATTTTTGTCAAGGTGGATAAAAGCAAGGGCGTTGATAAGGCCAGTTGCTGTTGTGTCCGTAGAAGAAATATTTTTTTCGAAGCGCTCAATCACCGTGACACTGCTTCCTTCGGCCGCGTGAATGAAATACAATGGATGCGAAAACGAAATATCAGGATCATCATGGATGATCTGTATCTCAATTGGTTTGGAAAGCGACAGATTTTTCGGAATTTCAATGACTATACCTCCTGAATGAAATGCAAAATTAAGCAGTTCAAATGCCTGGTTTGATTTTGTCAAAATCGGGTGCAGCCATTTTGTGGAAATGTTTTCCGGCGACGAGACCTGCATAGCCTCCTGCAATGGTCGAATGATGACACCTGCAGCTTTTAATGCAGGATCAATGCCATCCAGGATCACATTGCCATTGATCACAGGAATCTTGTAGGAATCAAGTTCCGGGATTTCAGAAATGCTGTATTGCTGTTTGTTCTCCGCCAATTTATATTTTGGAGAAATGAGTCTTTGCACTGGAGTGTATCTCCAGTCTTCATGTTTCCTGTCAGGGAAATGAGTGCTCCTCAATGTTTCAAACGAAGCTTTGTGGAAGGTATGCAAAAGGCTGCCGGCACGCCCGTTCAGCCGGGATTCCATTGCTCGAAACACCGCATCCAAATGCTCAATGATCTTTTCCTGTTCTAACATGGAGATGATACGTTATTAAGATGTAGCTGTATTGGTTTCTTTAATCCAGTCATATCCTTCGACCTCAAGTTTTTCCGCCAGTGTCCGGTCTCCTGTCGCCAGGATCTTTCCATTGGAAAGGACGTGGACAAAATCCGGAATGATGTGATTCAGGAGTCGCTGATAATGTGTTACTACGATAAAGGATCGTTCCGGCGAGCGCAATTGATTTACGCCTTCAGCCACAATCCGAAGTGCATCTATATCCAGTCCTGAATCCGTTTCGTCAAGAATAGCCAGTTTCGGTTCCAGTAAAGTCATTTGAAGTATTTCATTCCGCTTTTTCTCGCCACCACTGAATCCATCATTGAGTGATCTCTTCAGCAGGCTTTCATCCATTTCAATGGCGTTAAGCTTAGCGCGTATAAATTTCAACATTTCCAATGCGTTCAATTCAGGAAGGCCCTGGTACTTGCGTTTAGCATTGATGATACTTTTCAAAAAGTTTGAATTGCTCACACCCGGAATTTCAACCGGATATTGAAATGCCAGGAAGATACCGGCCAATGCACGCTTATCAATATCCATGGTCAGGAGATCTTCTCCTTCATACTCCACCGTACCCGACTCTATGGTGTATTCTTCTCTTCCTGCAAGGACATTGGCAAGGGTGCTTTTGCCTGATCCGTTTGGACCCATGATCGCATGTACTTCGCCTTTGTTGACCGTCATATTCAACCCATTCAGGATTGGCTTTCCGTCAATGGAAACATGTAGATCCGTAATCTTTATTATTGGTTTCATTTATAATTTGTTGATGGTCTTATTTATCCTACACTCCCTTCAAGACTGATGGCCAGTAGCTTTTGTGCTTCCACTGCAAATTCCATCGGGAGTTCTTTAAATACTTCTTTGCAATATCCGTTGACAATCATATTGATCGCATCTTCTTCGCTCAGTCCCCGCTGTTTGCAATAGAAAAGCTGATCCTCCCCAATCTTCGAGGTGGTGGCTTCATGTTCCACGCGGGCACTGGGGTTATCCACTTCGAGGTAGGGAAAAGTGTGAGCACCACATTTATCGCCCATGAGCAGAGAATCACATTGTGAAAAATTCTGGGCTCCGTCAGCGCGCTTGCCGATCTTGACTAATCCGCGGTAGGAGTTATTACTATATCCTGCAGATATACCTTTTGAAATAATGGTACTCTTCGTATTTTTTCCCAGGTGAATCATTTTTGTTCCGGTATCAGCCTGTTGACGATTGTTGGTCACGGCTACGGAATAGAATTCACCAACAGATTCATCTCCTTTAAGGATACAACTCGGATATTTCCAGGTGATGGCGGAACCGGTCTCTACCTGTGTCCAGGAGATTTTTGACCGATATCCAGCACAAATTCCTCTCTTGGTAACGAAATTGTATATACCGCCTTTCCCGTTTTTATCACCTGGATACCAGTTTTGTACTGTTGAATATTTTACAAAAGCTTCGTCCATTGCAATGATTTCGACGACAGCAGCGTGAAGTTGATTTTCATCCCTGACGGGCGCAGTGCAACCTTCGAGGTAACTGACGTAGCTTCCTTTATCTGCTACAATAAGTGTGCGTTCAAACTGGCCAGTGTTAGCAGCATTAATTCTGAAATAAGTAGACAATTCCATTGGGCATCGAACGCCTGCCGGAATATAACAGAAGGAGCCATCACTGAAAACGGCAGAATTGAGTGCTGCAAAGAAGTTATCATTAGCCGGAACGACGCTTCCCAGGTGTTTTCTGACCAGCTCCGGATGTTCCTGGACTGCTTCACTGAAGGATGAAAAGATAATGCCCAATTCAGCCAACTCCTTTTTGAAGGTAGTAGTCACAGATACACTATCCACCACCGCATCCACAGCAACACCTGCGAGCACTTTACGCTCTTCAAGTGGCACACCTAGCTTGTCAAACATTTTAAGCAATTCAGGATCCGCCTCATCCAGTGAGCCCAGTTTCTTCTTAGGGGCTGCGAAGTAAATGATGTCCTGGTAGTCAATGGCAGGATAGTGGACATTGGCCCAGGAGGGTTCTTTCATGGTCAGCCAATGCCTGAAAGCCTGAAGTCTCCATTCGAGCAGCCATTCAGGTTCCTTCTTAATGGTACTGATGGCTCGAACGGTTTCTTCTGACAATCCTTTGGGAAAGGTATCCATGTCCAAAGGCGTGGACCACCCATACTTATACTCTGACTGGGTGTGAACCTCCAAAGTCTGCATACTGTCACTCATGGTCAATATCTGATTAAGGGGACAAAGTTCGTCATTCTGATACAAAAAAGTATACTATGACTAGACAAATTATCTTGCTGTTAGTTCAATTTAACATCGATTGAATTTTGGCCCATCATTTTTAAGCGCTGATGATGGAATCAGAGGCCATTCAGGGCGTTTTTACCTCTGGTAACGTTGGATTTCAGGCAGGGATTGGCCAGTAAAGATAAATGGCTGAATATGGCAGGATAATGTAATGGATAAAATTATTAGGGATAGTGGTCTACACATTAAAATAATTCATATATTTACCCCACAACCATGAGTATAACAAGCGTAACGGAGCGGTTTTTAACTTGTCTTGATCAGCTGGTAACAGATGGCAAAGTCAGGTCAAAGCGGCATTTTGCGCTGACGGTGGGTTACCACGCCCAGGGTATCTCTGAAATGCTTGCCCACCGTAGGGATGCACCCCTTGAACTCATCGAAAAAGCTGTACTTGTCTTTCGGTTTAATCCCGTTTATCTCTTCACAGGTCATGGAAACTTGTTTTCTAATCCTGCCGAGGATGACGGCTTACGGTTGATGAACCTCACGGTCGTGACCGACCAGAAGGGAGAGGAACGGATTGTCCATGTGCCCTATCCAGCTCAGGCTGGGTATGGAAGATTATTGGATGATCCTGTTTTCCTGAGCGACCTACCTACTTATCAGCTGCCTGATCCTCAGTTCCGTTCAGGAACCTACCGTTCTTTTGAAATCGCCGGTGCCTCTATGGAACCTGTATTTATGCAGGGAGATATAGTGATCTCTGCATTTATTGAGCCTCGTTATTGGGAACAAGCCATTAAAAATGGCCAGATATATATTATAGTAACTCACCAGGAAGTAGTCATCAAGCGGATAAACAACCAGATCAAGACTCATAAGTGTATCGAATGTTGTTCAGTCAATCCAGCATACCAACCATATATGATCGCGGCTGAGGATATCCGGGAAGTATGGAAGGCGAGGGTTAAACTCACAACGCATATTGATGAGCATACACCGACGTTAAATACCCATGCCATCAGCGAGCAGCTGCAAGTGCAGCAAAAAATGCTTGAAACGCTGCATCACCATCTGACGAATACCAAAGCATCATAACATAAGTGTTGTTACCCCTAGTCTCTTTTGTTAATTTTCTCTAAGAGTTAACATATTGCAATTAAGTATTGTAATTTTACTTGCATGAGGATCACAGGCAAAGTCGTGTTTTTATCTTTTGAAGGTGGTGCCTATGGGATCATAGACCAGCATGGAAGAAAATTTCTGCCGATCAACATGCCCAACCAATTAAAGAAGGATGGTGCCCAGGTGACTTGCAGTGTAAGACCAGCAGACGTCGTATCTATGGTCATGTGGGGAGAGCCGGTTTATATTTCTACTTTCGAAACTATCACCTAAACACAAGGTTGGCTTTATGATCTTTATTGCTGAACCATTACAGCTGAAGTGTTCATATCCGGGAGCAAACTTATTTTTCCATATCAGGTAATACGAGAACAGATTTTTGATTTTCAAAATGCCATGCTGCAAATCGCGCAAGCGTATGATTGATCTTTTCCTCGCGCAGCAGGAATTCCGGCATGTAGTTTTCAACAAATCGTGTATCAAATTGTCCTGATCTGAAAGCAGGATGAGCTATAGCAAATTCTCCGAATTCCAGCGTAGTTTCCACACCTTCGATTTCGTAGGACTTGATGGCCAGTTTCATTTTTTCAATCGCTTCGATTCTTGAAGGAGCGTGTACAATGAGTTTAGCAATCATAGGATCATAATGGATTGGAATATCCATCCCTTCCCTATAACCATCATCAACCCTGATTCCTTCACCTTGAGGTATTCTATACCTGTTCAGCGTGCCGGTTGCAGGTATAAACCCGCCAATAGTATCTTCAGCATACACCCTCAGCTCCAGGGCATGCCCATTCATTTTCAAATCTTCCTGCACCTGCGTTATTGGATGGCCTTCCGCGATCCTGATTTGCATTTCAACCAGGTCAAATCCTGTGATCATTTCAGTCACCGGATGTTCTACTTGCAGACGCGTGTTCATTTCCAGGAAATAATGATGATTGTTTTCATCCAGCAGAAACTCAACTGTTCCTGCCCCTGTGTAATCGCATGACCGCGCTACCATGATGGCATCTTGTCCCATCTGGTTTCTTTTCTCTGGAGTCAAGATAGAAGACGGAGCTTCTTCGATGATCTTTTGATGCCTTCGCTGAATAGAACATTCTCTTTCGAAAAAATGAAGACAATGGCCATGCTTGTCGGCCATAACCTGTATTTCGATGTGTCTTGGAGAGGTAACGTATTTTTCAATAAAAACAGATCCATCTCCAAAGGAGGCCAGTGCTTCGCTTATAGCTCTTTCAACCTGGGATTCCAACTCATCAGCCTGGTTCACAATTCGCATACCTTTTCCACCTCCACCCGCCGCAGCTTTTATCAAGAGTGGATAACCGATACTTGAGGCAATTGCAATGGCTTCTTTGATATCGGAAAGTGCTGTTTCCGCACCAGGAACCATGGGGATATTAAAATCTTTAGCTGCTTTTTTGGCGGCGAGTTTATTACCCATCATGCGGATACTTTCCGGGGAGGGGCCTATAAAAATGATTCCTGCTTCCTCTACAGCATGAGCAAAGTGATCATTTTCACTCAGGAATCCATAGCCTGGATGAATGGCATCAGCACCGCAATTCTTTGCCGCGGCTATGATTTTATCTATGGCCAGATAAGAATCGCGCGAAGGTGGAAGTCCAATGCAAATAGCCTGGTCAGCAAGTAAGACATGAGGGCTGTTGCGATCGGCTTCGGAATATACAGCCACTGTATCAATGCCCAGGCGCCTGCAGGTTCGCATGATTCTGGCAGCTATTTCACCCCTGTTGGCTACGAGTATTTTCTTAATAGGTCGGATCATCGCCGAAAATTAATCTTTATCCTTCAATTGGAGGCAAGGGGCAAGGAGCAAGGGGCAAGGAGAAGTTAGAATATTGAACTATGAGCTAGGAATAAAGAAGTATGAAGAGATGTCAGGAAATAGATTCTTCGATGTATCAATAGCCAATAGCCAGCAAGAAAGGAAAAGTGAAAAGTACTCTGCCTACTGAAACCTTTGCCCCTTGCTCCTTGCCCCTTGCTTTTCTCTTCTCACCAAATTCCGTTACTTTAGCCCGTATCAATAACCGCTATGGATTCTTCCCGGGAAATATTATGGCAGCCTTCGGCTGAAGACATTACCTCCTCCAGGCTTTACGAATATCGTCAATGGTTAACCTTTCATCACGGAATTAATTTTTCCGGTTACGAATCATTGTGGCAGTGGTCAGTGGATCATCCGGATGTTTTTTGGGAAACGATTACCGCATTTTTTAAGGTTAAATTCCATTCTCCTTATACTGCTGTCCTGGCCGGTGGGCCGATGCCTGAAACAATTTGGTTTGATGGTGCAACGCTGAATTATGCGGAGCATGTTTTCATGGGCATGAAGGACCAGGAAATAGCCATTTTGTTCTCTAATGAACACGGTGTTGATATTTCGGTGAGTGTATCTGAAATGTGGAGTGAGGTCACTAAACTGCAACGCTATTTTAAACGTCATGGTGTCAGGCGTGGAGACAGGATTGTCGGTTACCTTCCAAACATTCCGCAAGCAACCTATGCATTTCTGGCAGCTACTTCACTGGGTGCCATCTGGTCCTGCTGTTCGCAGGATTTTGGTGTCAGCAGCGTTGTAGATCGCTTTGCCCAGATTGAACCGGTTTTATTTGTTGCTGCAGACGGATATTACTATAATGGAAAGACGCATTCCCGATTGGAGGAAATTGATGCGGTCAGGCATTCATTACAAACCATCCGTGATACCTTATTGATTAATTATACAGGAGCTGTCACGGATGAAATTCAACCAGGCATAACCATCTATGATACGCTTTTGGAAGGTGGAAATGAAGATCCGGTGTTTGAAGCAGTTCCATTTGATCATCCATTGTGGATATTATACTCTTCCGGTACGACTGGTGCGCCAAAGGCGATTACGCACTCACATGGTGGATGCCTCCTTGAGCATCTCAAGTATCTGGCCTTTCATAATGATGTGCATGCGGGAGAAAGATTTTTCTGGTATACCACCACAGGATGGATGATGTGGAATTTTTTGCATGGATCGATGATGCTGGGCGCGACCATTGTATTATATGATGGTAGTCCGGGGTATCCCCATATTGATCGGTTGTGGGCGTTTTCCGCGGAGAAGAAAATTCAGCATTTTGGTACAAGTGCGCCGTACCTGGTGGCTTGTATGAAAGAGGGTATTCATCCGGGCAGGCAACATGATCTGACCTCATTGCGAAGCATAGGTTCTACCGGCTCACCGTTACCTCCTGAAGCCTTTCAATGGGTTTACGATTCCATCCATCCGCGCGTATGGTTATGCTCGATGAGTGGAGGTACAGATGTATGCACTGCGTTTGTCGGAGGAGTCATTGAAAAACCGGTGATCAAAGGTGAGATTCAAGCAAGAGGACTGGGATGTGCACTCTATGCATTTGATGATGACAGACAACCTGTTGTAGATTCACTTGGAGAGATGGTCATCACGAAACCAATGCCTTCGATGCCAGTCTTTTTTTGGAATGATCCTGGTAAAAAGAAATACCGCTCGAGTTATTTTGAAGATATTCCGGGTGTATGGCGCCATGGGGATTGGGTCAGGATTACTAATGACGGGGGTATTATTATATATGGACGTTCAGATGCGACCCTTAACCGACAGGGTATTCGGATAGGCACTGCTGAAATCTACAGAGTGCTCAATGAAATTCCTGAAATTGAAGATAGTTTGATTGTCAATCTGGAACTGGAAGGTGGCAGGCATTATATGCCTCTTTTTGTAAAACTCAGAAATGGAGTAGTGCTCGAAAAGGACCTTATTTCAGTAATTGCTAAGGCACTGAAATCAAAATGTTCTCCAAGGCATGTACCTGATGAAGTTATCCAGGTGACGGATATACCCTATACCATCAGCGGAAAGAAAATGGAAGCACCTGTGAAAAAGATATTGATGGGCATGGAGGCGGATAGAGCACTTAACAAGGATGCCATGCGAAATCCGGAATCCCTTCAGTTTTTTAAATTATTTACAATACCGGTGGAAAAAGGATAACGTACCTGCTGATGTGGCAGATCTTTGATCATGACGTATTATGAAAATAGTTATTTCTCTTTGGTTTAGTTTGTGGGCCCTTGGTCCTATCGTTGCTCAGCCTTTTAGTATAGGACACCGTCAGGTTACCTTCATTGATGCGGAGCGAAATGACAGAGCTATCCTGACAGAGCTCTATTATCCATCTGCATTGGCAGGTGATAATGTACCGGTATCAGACCTTGGAGGAGCAACGTATCCTGTAGTGGCTTTCGGACATGGGTTTGTGATGGAGTGGAGTGCATATGCTAATATCTGGAGTTCGCTTGTTCCGCAGGGATACATTCTCGCTTTTCCGAGGACGGAGACCGGCATCAGTCCTGATCATTTGACTTTCGCAAGGGACCTCGCATATGTGATCCGGGCTATGCAAGAGGAAGGTAAAACGGCAGGGTCGCCTTTTCTTGATCGGGTGGACACAACATCATCTGTGATGGGTCATTCAATGGGTGGAGGCTCGAGTTTCCTGGCTATTCAATTCAATGAAGATATTACAGCTATAGTTAATTTTGCTGCAGCAGAAACGAACCCATCAGCTATAGACGTGTGTCCAGCCATTCATATTCCAGCCCTCGTTTTCGCGGGCGGAAATGATTGTATCACACCGCCACAGACAAATCAGGTACTGATGTATGATTCACTATCGTCAGATTGTAAAACGCTGGTTCAGATTACAGGAGCAAGCCATTGCCAGTTTGCAGAGCAAAATGTGTTTTGCTCATTTGGAGAGTTAACGTGTTCTCCTGCTCCTGAAATTTCAAGGGCGGAGCAACATCGTCTTGTAGATACGTTGTTGATTCCCTGGCTGGCTTATCATTTGAAGGGGAGCTGTCAGGCCTCTGCGGATTTCCAGGCCATATTATTGTCTGCATTAAATCAATGGACTTCGTTACAGGCTTGTGAGCCATGTTTTCAGGTGAACACGAAAGAGGTCGAAACACAACCTGTATTCCAGGTGTATCCGCTTCCGTCACCAGGTAGCATCTTTTTGAAATCTACATCGTCATTTTCTGAATTAGGTGTCAGGGTTTTTGATACATCGGGAAATGTTGTACACGAGCAAACCCTCGAAAGTGGCAAGGACGGTTTGTGGCAAATCAATGCGGTCTTGATTCCAGGTGTTTATTTCATTCAGATCACTTCTACAAGTAAAATGGAGACCCTTAAACTGATCATACAGTAATCTTTAAAGATCGGTCAGGCGGAATTTCATTTCTTGTCACATCGCCACCAGTACATTTCACCGGATACTTTATATTTCCTGAAATTATT
>JANNSS010000371.1:0-24664 GCA_031402955.1 Saprospiraceae bacterium | reverse complement strand
CTATATCCAGTGGGGCACATACGTGACACTGAAGAGACCAGAAGTTCTGAGAGCCAGTGGCAACTGAAGAGAAGAGACGCAGCGTTCCCTTCTGAAATCCAGTAGCTTGCGACTGCGGTGCTGAAGAAAGAAAGCCTTGAGCGTTCTGAGGAGTAATTAACCTTAACATCAAAGAATTCCCATCGTAAGGGGGCGGATGCAATACGCCCGCGACGATTGGATAGTATCGGAGAATTCAACGAGGTATCTCGATAGGCATCGTAGTGGTTGCAGGAGCAAACGGTTCGGCTACGCTCACCGCGGCGCTCCTGCAACGGCATTCGGTATCGCGTTGGTTGGCGGCGATACTTCGGCTTCGCTCAGCACAAGGAACGCCATCCAACGGCCAGGGCCGATTACAAATGGCCAATGGCCGAGTGAAAACGTTAGGATAACTTTAAGATGAAAACTATCATGCGGTTACAATGTTTAAGATCATTACTAAGTTTTTCAAGTATATTTCCTTTCAGTAATCACGCACCACATGAAAAAGTATGCACCTTTTATCGTCACCGGTTTGTTGAGTACCGGCCTTGCGCTTGGTTTATTTACATTACTTCTCAAACCCAGTGTCTTCGTAGAATCATCATCTTCTCAGACTGTATTTACAAATTATACCCCATACGGTCTCACTTCCTCGTCAGCTGTACCTTTAGGAAGCCCTGATCTTGTCAAAGCATCTAATCAGTCTAAGCTTGCTGTGGTGTACATCGAATCGAGATCTTCCCTGGCAGGAACATATTTTGGCAGGCGGAGCAATGAAGCAAGCACAGGTTCTGGTGTCATCATTTCCGAAAACGGTTATATCGCCACCAACCATCATGTGATCGAAGGTGGGGATGAAATCATGGTGTTGATGGAGGACGGACATGAATATGAAGCGAAGCTCATCGGATCGGATCCCTCCTCAGATCTTGCCTTACTGAAAGTAGCCGGCAAAGGATTGCCGCACCTCAAGTTTGGCGATAGCGATTCACTGATGATTGGCGAATGGGTATTGGCGATTGGAAATCCATTTCGCCTCTACTCCACCGTGACAGCAGGAATCGTCAGTGCAAAATCAAGGAACATCAATATCCTTGATGAAACCGGCATAGAATCCTTCATCCAGACAGATGCCGCTGTCAACCCAGGCAATAGCGGAGGTGCATTAGTG
The DNA here is from genome assembly GCA_031402955.1 of Saprospiraceae bacterium. Classification (GTDB taxonomy): domain Bacteria; phylum Bacteroidota; class Bacteroidia; order Chitinophagales; family Saprospiraceae; genus Opimibacter. The sequence continues at coordinate 23,469 of JANNSS010000371.1, read as the reverse complement.
GATACGCGTGGCCAGTTGATGGGGATCAATACAGCGATCATGACCTACAGCGGTCAATACGAAGGTTTTTCGTTTGCGATTCCATCCAACATTGCGAAAAAAGTACTTGAGGATATCCGGGAATTCGGATCTACTAAACGTGGTTGGCTAGGTGTTGTCATTCGGCCTGTAGATGCTACTTCGGCAAAAGAATCAGGACTGAATGAAATCGCAGGTGTCATCATCGAAACGGTGAATGCATCCAGTGCTGCAGAAGCTGCAGGCCTGGAAGCGGGTGATGTCATCACCAGCATTGATGGACAACGCATCGTCACATCGCCTGATTTTATTGGCAAAGTTGGCCAACATCGGCCTGGTGATATACTGCGAATCAAATATTTCAGGAATGGGAAAGAAAAAGAGACCAGTGTAAAACTGAGCGATTCGAGAACGAGTACTATCGGAGCCGCTAGCCCGTCAACTGGATCACCAGATGAAATCCTCACCAATCTAGGCATGGATATTCGCGACCTGAGTTCCAGCGAAGAAATCCGTCTTCCGAAGGATGGTGTACTGGTAGATACCATCGCACCTGGTAGTAAAATCGCCAGGGCTAACATGGAAGAAAAATTTATCATCACACGTATCAACGGGGTGCCCGTAAAAAGTATTGCAGATTTTAAAACTGAATTGAAGCGGGCAGGAACAGCACTTTATCTGCAAGGATATTATGAAGAATATCCGGGGGATTTTGCTTATAGTTTAGCGCTGAAGTAGCTTAAGGGCTTAGTAGATTAGGAGGATAGAGGTTATTGGCTTATGGGGTTATAAGCTTATAAGCCAATAAGCTATAAGCAATCTCACTGCTGACTGAAGACTGCTGACTGAAGACTGCCCACTGAAGACTGGAGACTGCCCACTTCTAACTTCTAACTTCTAACTTCTGACTGCTCACTTCTTGCTATCTTTGCACCCCTTATGAAGAACATCCGCAACTTTTGCGTCATTGCCCATATAGATCACGGTAAAAGCACCCTGTCTGACCGTCTGTTAGAGATCACCAAGACAGTCGCCATGCGGGATATGGTGGCCCAGACCCTCGACAATATGGATCTGGAGCGTGAACGGGGTATCACGATCAAAAGCCACGCGATCCAGCTTTATTATACCCGCCCTAATGGGGAAACGTTTACCCTCAACCTGATTGACACTCCCGGACACGTGGATTTCTCCTATGAAGTCTCTCGTTCCATTGCTGCCTGCGAAGGTGCGCTTTTGCTTGTGGACGCTACTCAGGGTATACAGGCGCAAACGATTTCCAACCTTTACCTGGCTATCGAACATAACCTGGAGATCATTCCGATACTCAATAAGATAGATATGCCCAATGCCATGATCGATGAAGTCACCGATCAGATCATTGACCTGGTGGGTATCCCAAAGTCTGACATCCTCCTGGCCAGCGGAAAAACAGGTGAAGGAATGGATAAAATCCTCGAAGCCATCGTTGAGTTTATCCCACCTCCTAAAGGTGATCCTAATGCTCCGTTGCAAGCTTTGATATTTGATTCTGTCTTCAACTCTTTCCGGGGGGTTATTGCCTATTTCCGGATTTTCAACGGAACGATCCATAAAGGAGAGAAAGTCCGGTTTGTCAATACAGGTGGTGAGTATAACGCCGACGAAGTTGGAATCCTTCAGATGGATCAGGTCCCTAAGCCGGAATTGTCTGCCGGCAATGTGGGGTATATCATCACCGGTATTAAGGAATCAAAAGAAATTAAAGTTGGTGATACGATCACGACGGCTGCAAATCCTACAAAGGAAATAGTGAAAGGCTTTGAAGATGTCAAGCCGATGGTCTTTGCCGGTATCTACCCTATCGATAACGATGACTTCGAAGACCTCAGGGATAGTCTTGAGAAATTGCAACTCAATGATGCCAGTCTTGTATTCGAACCTGAAACTTCTATTGCACTAGGTTTTGGATTCCGTTGTGGATTCCTGGGCATGTTGCATCTTGAAATCATCCAGGAGCGTTTGAGCAGAGAGTTCAACCAGGAGGTGATTACCACAGTGCCTAACGTATCCTACAGGGCCTTCACCAAGCGCGAAGGATTGATGGTGATCAATACACCAAATGACCTGCCTGATCCTACGCTCGTAGATTATATCCAGGAACCATACATCCATGCACAAGTGATTACCAAGCCTGAGTATATCGGCGCCATCATGAACCTATGCCTGGATAAAAGAGGAATGCTGATGCATCAGAATTATCTCACGCCAACACGGGTTGAGTTGAGTTTTGATCTTCCGCTTGCTGAAATCGTTTTTGATTTTTACGATAGGCTCAAATCCATTTCCAGAGGTTATGCTTCCTTTGACTATGCACCTAAGGATTACAGGATCTCTGATCTTGTCAAACTGGATATCCGATTGAATGCTGAGCCTGTGGATGCCTTGTCATCCCTTGTACACAAGGATAAAGCAGAAGCTTTCGGCAGGAAGATCTGTGCTAAGCTAAAAGACCTGATCCCGAGACAGCAGTTTGTCATCGCCATTCAGGCTTCCATAGGCGCCAAGATCATTGCGCGCGAAACCATTTCTGCCATGCGTAAAGACGTTACTGCTAAATGTTATGGTGGTGACATCTCGCGTAAACGCAAACTCCTCGAAAAGCAAAAGGAAGGGAAAAAGAAAATGCGGCAGATCGGTTCTGTGGAGGTTCCTCAGAAAACATTCCTCGAAGTTCTTAAACTGGATTAATACTCCATGGACCAGCCAGCGGAATTATCGTATGATCGCATTCCATGGACATGGATATTGGTGGCAGCAGGCGCTCTCTTCTATATACCTTTTATCGGGGGTGTAGCTCTTTTTGACTGGGACGAAATCAATTTTGCCGAGATCAGCCGGGAGATGATGGTGACCGGTGACTACCTCAATATCCAGGTCAACTATAAAGCCTTTTTCGAAAAACCTCCCTTCTTTTTCTGGCTGCAGGTTCTCAGCATGAAAGCCTTTGGAATCAATGAATTTGCCGCGCGCCTACCCAATGCGTTGGCGGGCATTATGGTGCTTGTTTTATTATACAAAACAGGCACCAGGTGGATCGATCAGCGATTCGGCGTGTTCTGGGCTTTATCCTATCTCGGTGCTATACTTCCGACACTATATCACAAATCAGGAATCATTGATCCATGGTTTAACCTATTTATATTTTCTGCAATACTGGCCTGGGTTGGAGGTGTCAAAACAACTTCACTTAAATGGTATCTGGTCAGTGGCTTGTTAAGTGGCATGGCCGTATTAACCAAAGGACCTGTTGGTCCGTTGCTCATCGGCATGACGGTGTTGATCATGCGCTTGTGGTCAAAAGATAAAAATTACCTGAGTATAAAAAGTGTCTTGCTCTTTATCATGGGCAATAGTGTGGTTGCAGGCATTTGGTTTGGGATCAACTGGATTTCCAACGGGCCGGAATTTATCATGGCATTTCTCAAATACCAGGCTGAGTTACTTACGGAATCGGTGGCTGGTCATAAGGGATTTCCGGGATATCATTTTGTTGTCTCGCTTTTCGGAATTTTTCCGGCTTCGATATTTGCCCTCGGTGCTTTTCGAAAAAAACAACCGGATGAATCAGTCGATATTTATCGCTATCGGTTGTTGATGATCATCATTATAGCAGTGGTGCTGGTATTATTTTCCGTTGTGCAAAGTAAGATTGTACATTATTCCTCGATGATTTATTACCCCGTGAGCTTCCTGAGTGCATGGACGGTGTGCAGATACCTGGATGGTCAGCAACGTTGGAAAGCGTGGCAACTCACTACAGGCGTTTTTGTAGCCATTGTATTTTTAATTGCCATGATTATGCTTCCGACGGTCGGGATGCATATTGATTGGCTCAGGACTTCCTTCACGTTTGATGCCTTCACCAATGCATCCCTTGATGCACAGGTGATGTGGTCGTGGATCGATTACTTTCCTGCGGCATGGATCCTGTTGATCATTAGTGCCTTTATCTTTCTTTGGAGGCGAGGCAAACAAGATTATTCATTGCTAACCCTTTTTGCAGGCATGGGATTATTTGTCAGTATTGCCCTGATCTTTTTTATTGGCAAAATAGAACGCTACAGCCAACATGCTGCTGTTGAGTTTTGTGAAAAATATGAAGGGCAGCAGGTTGAAATACAAACCATCGGATATAAAAGTTATTTACCCTTCTTCTATGCACAAAAGCCTGCACCTGATACTACACGAAGTGCTGCGGATATACCCCATTACTATATCCTCAAAGTGGATAAACGGAAAAAACTGGAGGAGCGTCCCGAACTCCAAATCATGTACGAGAGAAACGGTTTCATTTTCCTGGAACAGAAATAAAAAAAGATGATGTTGTAGAGACGCGATTAATCGTGTCTCTACAACATCATCTTTTTTATTCTATCTATTTAACCATCCTGGCTATATACCAGGATACTCCATCGGTCATGCGTAGGACATACCAACCCGGTTCCAAATCCGCGACTTGCAGATTGTTTGAAGCAGGATTCTTAAACTGTTTTATCATTCGTCCATCGATACCCAGAATCATCACTTCTGTCATCTGGCGATCAAATTCCACATGAAGCACATCACCTGTCGGTACAGGATAGACTCTCAGCGGTTTAAACTCAGGCCCAGGATTAACTGCAACATCTAATTCTACAAGAACTGTAGCTAAAGATGTGCAGGCATTCTGATCCGTGACCAGGAGGGTATAAAATCCTGGCTGTGTCAAGAAGGATAAATCCTCCTGTGGCAGGATACTGGAATCGGGAAAGACCCATAATGGTGTATAAGGAGGAACTCCGCCAATGATCGTAACCTGTACTGATCCTTCCAAAACACCAATATCAATAATCGTATCAATTTGTATAAGCAGTGGTGCTGGTTCATTGATTGTAAATGCTTGCGTAACTGAACAAGCAGCTCCATCTGTAATAGTTACAGCATAGCCTCCCTGCGGCAGATTGATAATAGTGGCTGTTGTGTCTCCGTTAGACCACTGATAGGAAACAGGTGCTGTGGCATTTTCTACGTTCAAGGAAATGGAACCTGTCGTATCTCCTGAACACAGTACATCAGAAAAAATGGAAGTCACCACTAACTGGCAATTACCTTGCTGTACTGAAAAGCACTGCACATTCGTACATCCGTTTACATTTGTCATGGTCACACAATACGTTCCAGGTGCCAGGCCGGAGATGGAAGGTGCTGTAGAGCCATTGCTCCACAGATATAGAATACTTCCTGAAATGCTGTCACAGGCAATGGATCCATCATTTGCTCCTGGAGCAGATTCATTGACGACAGGACACGTAATGACGGGAAATACAGATTCAGTGATGATAATACAATCCACATCATTACAACCATTCGCATCTGTCACTGTCGCACAATATTCACCCTGTGTCACTATAATCTGTTCAGAGGATTCCCCTGTGCTCCATGCATAGGAAGCAAATCCAGGAGGTAATGAAAGTATCACTGAATCCCCTTCACATATTGTAACATCAGGGCCCAGGTCTATATCCAATGTACATCCGAATGCATCCACCTGGCCAGATGCTGTTGCAGTACAGCCATTACTATCAGTGATTGTCACTGTGTAAACTCCCGGAGCTAACCCTCCGATGGAATCAACAGTGCTGCTGTTGCTCCACAAATACGTATATCCGGGTGTACCACCAGATGGTGTAGCTATTGCTGTACCATCATTAGCACCTGAACTGGTCTCATCGGTTGTCAAGACAGACACCGCCAGCAGTGGTGGTGCAGTCACTGTAAATGAAGATGATGCTGTACAGCCCGTTATATCAGTCACTGTCACAATATATGTCCCTGCACCCAGGTCATTGTTAGTCAATCCAACTACGCCATTTGACCAAAGTCCTGTGAATGGTGGCTGCTCTCCTGCAGCCACGGCTGTCAGGTCAACGATATTATCACCTGCACAGAGATTCTGTCCTGATGGAGTGATGGTGACTGTGATAGGTCCAGGCTGTGTAATCGTATATAGCTTGACAACTGAACATCCATTGTTATCAGAAGCGGTCACTAAATAATTCCCTGCTGTGAGTGTATTGATAGATGGTCCGCTTCCACCATTGGACCATAAGTACGTATATGGTGCTTCACCACCGCTGGCGCTTACGGAAATAGCACCATTATTTCCACCATTACAGGTGACATGTTGGATCTGCTGGAGAGTAACATTCACGACACCTCCCGGATTGATGGTATAAGAAGCCGTCTTCGTGCAATCATTATTATCTGTAACGGTCACAGAATAGACATCAGGCGTCAGGCCTGTTATTGTTGTTCCTATAAAACCATTTGACCATTCCGCGAAATAAGGAGTTACACCTCCGCTGATAGAAATGGTGATGGCACCGTCATCCTCACCGAAGCAAGATTCATCACTCAGATTGACAAGTGTAATGACAATCGCCGTTGGTTGTGTCACCTGATATGTAGCCACTTTGGTACAATTGTTATCATCGGTTACGGTCAGTGTATAGCTACCTGCCACCAAACCGTTGATAAAGGATCCTGAAGATCCGTTGGACCAACTATAAAAGTAAGGAGGCACGCCACCTGTGGCACTTGCCTGAATAGAACCATTGGAGCCTCCAAAACAGCTTACGTTATTAATAGTTGGTGTTTGAAGTACAATGGCAGAAGGCTGTGAAATGACGACAGAAGCTGTGACGGTCGTTCCATCATTATCTGTTACGGTGACGGTATATGTACCTACTGCGAGATTGTTGATAGTTTCTGTATTACCACCGTTTGACCATGCGTAACTGTAAGGAATAGTTCCACCAGTTGCCCCGGCGGTTGCACTACCAGTGTTGCCTCCATTGCACAATACATCTGTAAAGGTTACAATATCCACTTCGAGTGGATCGCCACCGCTATTGAGCATACCTGTGCTAGTAGTGGTGATGATCAGATCTCCGTTATCTCCTCCACTATTATCAGCCACATTACCCGCGCCATAACAGGTGATCATAGTATTAGGTGGCCCAGTAGGAGATGTCCAGGTTACTGTCCAGGAATACATATTATTTCCTGGATAAGCCTGTGCAGGATTATGCTCCCAGTATTCTCTGATTCCAGAAGGAGTGACCGTTGAATTAACAGATGGGGCGGTCATAGCCCCAGCTTTAAGATTACTACTATTGAGCACCGTCATTTGGAAGCCAGCAAGTGATCCTACACCATTGGGATTGCTATTGGTTATGGTCAGAATATAGGCTGTGGAAGGCTCTATCAGCGCAGGAAACCCTGCAACGGTCAGTGTGCCGTCCTGTGTTCCGCCATTGAGTGAATGGCAATCAGAACATAAACCATCTCCGGGTGCCCCTGTCCTGCCATTTGGTGGATTGGCTTCAAACGATACGAAGACCGTCATACTCACCAGTACTAAGAAGACTAAATAAATACGTGACATCATGTTGTAATTATGAAGTAATTAAAATAAAACGAATAACCACTATAAAGCGTGGTTGTATTTAATGGGTCCAGAGGGTAGACGCAGAGAGAAATAAATCCTTACCGAAGATATCAGATTTTTGACCATCGGACAAAATGAGACTTCTCACCTTGTCTGATTTCCAAAACATATACTCCTGATGCAAGATCAGGTGTATTCATTTGCCCATGCTGAATTTCGGCCTCCCCGGCTCTTGTTCCGGTGAGTGAATAGAAAATGCCTAAACCATCGGGCAGCGTACCATCCGCAAGAACTATGCTGATGCGATCTGATCCCGGGTTAGGATAAAGGGTAGGTTTTTGGAGTGATAAATCTTCCGTGGCTGAAAGGACAACAGTGCCTTTACCATTAGTGGCGACAATCCGGTCACCTGAGTTTTGGAAATTACCATTCGCAATGTTACCTGCAACATAATAGGTTATTTCGCTTCCGGCGGCCATCTCAGGAGCTCTCCATTGGACCGTCCATTTGATGACATTACTATCAGGATATAGTACGGCTGGGTCGTGCTCAAAATACTGGCGTCCGCCCAGGGTTTGCGTGACTGCTGAATTGTCAGAAGGGTCCGTCATCTCGCCAGCTTTTGTATTGAAAGGGCCAAGGATGGTCATTTGAAATCCTCCCTTTACGGCATCACCAACTGTATTCCGGTTGACGACGGTCAGGATATAATTTTCGCCTGGTGTGATGACCGCAGGAAAACCTTCTACCGAAATCTCTCCATTGAGTTGTGGGTTAGATGGATTGTGACATTCGGAGCAGAGGGTTTCACCCGGGGCGCCTGTTTTTCCATCAGGTGGATTGGCTGAAAAAGAGACGAAGAGGAAGGTCGAGGCAACAAGTGCAAGAAAGGTGTAAATTTTATTCATAAATCGTAGAGGTTCCCTAATGTGAGTCCAATATTAGCAAAAAATAAATAATATGTAGGCAAATAGGATATCCAAAGCCCTCTGTGTTTGACCAAACCGAAATATTACAGGCTAATCCGGAATTCCGGTTAACTGACAACCACACCTGACCCCTCCGGTTTAGGCACTGAATATCCTGTCCGTATTGGTTTTTCGTAGATATTCTGCCTTTTTTAACCGAATATTTACACCCAGACTGCAACAGTTGGGTGTCTTTTGTCGTCTTTAAGACAATTATGAAAATAACCACTAAACCGATGACACTACCCAACGCTTTAACCCTGTTATTGAGTCTTATACTCTTTGTAACGGGTCCCCTGGCAGCAAAGGCTGACAGCAATGCCAATAACGAACAACTCACAAAAGAGATTGAAGGGATTTTCAAAAAAGGGACCCTTAAATTTATGGAAGCTGATACAGAAGAAGTCACTGTGCACTTCCTGATCAATGCCCAAAATGAACTGGTCATTTTTGACGCGACCGGCGACAATGAAGCTGCTTGTGCGCACGTTAAAGAGAGACTAAATTATAAGCAGGTCAAGTTTAAGCAGGCCAGGCAACTGATGCCTTATGAAATCAATATAAAATTTGTCAGGGATGGCCTTGAATAAAGGCTGAACTATACTTAAAGATTTTTTGGTTGGATAATTTTGTTGAAAAGGTGTGCTTTGAGGAGCCACCTTTTTTTGTTTTCGTTTTACCCCTAAATCCCCTGAAGGGGACCTTTTTTCTTATTACCCATAAATCCTTGATTGGAAATCTATAATTGCCCTGGCTTTCAAGCCAGGGGCAGCGGGATAGATACATTTGGGCTTTAGCCCCTGCCCTGGATCCTCCTTTGTGATTTTCATTTTGGCTAAAGCCGATATCTTCCCTAATGCTATTCCCCGGCTTGAAAGCCGAGGCAATTGAAGATTCAACTTTGCTTTTCTACTCAGCAGATCCTTTGAAGAGGGAATCCACAAAAGCTTTTTTGTTGAAGACCTGGAGCTGATCGATGCGCTCACCGACGCCGATAAAACGGATCGGGATTTTAAACTGGTCAGAGATACCCAGGGCCACGCCACCTTTAGCGGTTCCATCCAGTTTGGTCAAAGCTAAAATAGTAACCTCGGTGGCTTCTGAAAATTGAGTGCATTGTTCAAAGGCATTTTGGCCGGTAGTGGCATCCAATACAAGCATTACATCGTGAGGAGCGCCGGGAAGGCATTTGTCTATGGACTTGTGGATCTTGGTCAACTCACGCATCAGATGGGTCTTGGTATGCAGACGGCCTGCGGTGTCGATGATGACTACGTCTGCATTCGTCCGTATGCCTTCCTGAACAGCCTCAAATGCAACGGCAGCAGGATCGGTGTTCATGCCTTTGCTGAAAAAGGCGCAGCCTACCCTATCTGCCCATACTTTGAGCTGATCTACAGCGGCGGCCCTGAATGTATCTCCTGCTCCGAGGAGAACAGTATATCCTTTCTGCTTGTATTGATATGCTAATTTACCGATAGTGGTTGTTTTACCAACTCCATTGACGCCGACGACCAGTAATACGTATGGTTTCTTGCCTTCAGGGAGTACAAAATCATCGAGATCGACGGTATTATTTTCGGTCAACAGGCCGGCAATTTCATCTCTGAGGATGTTGTTGAGTTCGGCAATATTGAGGTATTTGTCGCGGGCTACCCTGGCTTCGATGCGTTCGATAATCTTGATAGTGGTGTCAAGACCTACATCGCTTGATATGAGTGCTGATTCGAGTTCATCGAGCACTTCGACATCGACTTTTGCCTTACCGGCAACTGCCTTGGATATTTTCTGGAATAGACTGGATTTGGTTTTTTCGAGGCCTTGCTCCAGTTCCTGTTCCTTTTCCTTGGAAAAGAATTTTTTAAAGAAACTCATGTCGGATCCGTGAGGTATAAAATGAAGATATCTGAAACGCAGAGTTTGATGTCGATCAAGCTCTTCATTTCAGATATCAAAGATGGCTACTAACCTGTTTGATGTGAAATGCCGGTTGGCTACTTCTCAGCAAAAAAGTCTTTCACCTTGTCCTTGTGTACCATCACCTCCTTATAGGAGTATTTGCCGGTCACGGGGTCTTTGATGGGTTTGACCACCTTGACAAAATCCCTTCCGGATCCTACGTTTGCAGCCCGCTGGGCCACCTTTGCGTTTTTAGAAATCTTTGCCATTTGAAGAGGATTTTATTACTTGATTTCTTTGTGTACAGTCACTTTCTTGAGGATCGGGTTGAACTTCTTGAGTTCAAGACGGTCCGGGGTATTCTTACGGTTCTTCTGGGTTACATACCTTGATGTACCCGGGAGACCGGTTGCTTTATGCTCGGTGCATTCCAGAATGATCTGATGCCTGTTGCCTTTTGACTTCTTTGCCATGTTCCTGTGCTATTGCGCTATTGTTATTATTTCTTAAGCGTGACTCCGGTGTGGAAGCCTTCAGCTTTTAATCTCTTGAGGTAATCGTAGATACCCAATTTGTCTATCGTCCTGAGGGCATGGGTGGATACGTTGATCTGAACCCACTGTCCTGTTTCAGGGATGAAGAAGTTTTTCTTCTGCAGGTTAGGTAAAAACCTCCGCTTGCTCTTCATGTTTGAATGAGACACCTTATTACCTACCATCGGTTTTTTACCGGTCAATTGACACTCTCTGGCCATGATATCTGGCTTTATTGTAATTTATAATTAACTAAACCTCAAATAATTACCTAAAAAAGGTGTGACTTCGGAAGGAGTCGAACCTTCAACCTCCTGATCCGTAGTCAGGTGCTCTATCCAATTAAGCTACGAAGCCGAATCCTTAAATGGAGCGCAAAGATAAAATTATATCTCTGACTTTATAACCCTTGTCCAATGATAATTTTTGATAATGCGGCTCATAATCAATCGATTCAAGCCCTATTAATTGACTTTGACCCATTTACGAGTGACTTTTTTATCTCCGAGGCGCAACGTCACCATATAAACACCCGGTAATAAGTCCCTGCCATATAGGGTGATATACCCCAGCTCGGCGGCTTCATAATCAACCTCTATCTCAGCCTTTTTAGCGCCGTTTGAGGAGAATAATTCAAAATAGGCCTCGGTAATATCCCCCGTCACTTCGAAATAGACCTTTGCATCCTGATCATCAGCTGGATTGGGTCGTATTGACAAGATTTTTATGGTGTTTTCTGTTGAGGCTCCGCAATCCGTAATCGTGGACTTTACAGCTGCATCAACCTGTAGTCTCTTCCCGGTGACTGTGATTTCATCCAGGGAATTGTTGGGGGTAGCAGTGGTAAAGATTATGTCCCTCACTCTGCGGGCTACTTTGGCTGGATCTGATTCAAGATCTGCAAGGAACGCTTCGCAGGGGGTGCTGTACATGAGAGCTAATGCGCCGGCGACATGCGGTGCCGCTGAACTTGTGCCTGGAAATTCTTTGTAGAGATTATTAAGTGCCGCTGTAATCGTGCCATGGCCAGGTGCTCCTATATCGATGCTCTCGGTTCCAAAACCGGCATTGCCGGCTATTTCATCTGACAGGTCCACGTTGGTCACCGCCATAAGATAAGGTGATGAGCAAGTCGTGGGCATGTCGCCATCTACGTCTACTGAAATACTTTCATTAGGTGCTGCGGCGACGCTCAGTATTCCCTTGTCGCCCAGCTTGTCATACATTTCGCACCACAGCGGGTGATCGGCTGCAAATGCCCGGTTGATTCCACCCGAGAGATTGGTGACCACTACAAATGCGCCTTTGGCACCATCCGTTTGTGTGTAGAGATTGCGCATATCAAGGATATATTGATAAGCTTCAATGACGTCTGATTCGAAGTCTGCACCACTCACCAGCATGAGCTTCACATTCCAGTTGACACCACTGACGCCTACACCGTTATTGCCTTTGGCGCCCACGATACCGGCTACGGAAGTGCCATGTGTCAATTGCTGATGAGCATCATCCTGTGTTGACACATTGTATCCTCTTCTATCATCGATATATCCGTTGAGGTCATTGTCGATGCCGTCATTATCTATTTCAAAGTGATTGATCCAGATATTCTGGACCAGGTCCTGGTGATCCGTATCATAGCCGTTGTCCACCAGAGCCACCACGATCGTATCGCCCTGAGCAGTAACTCCTCCCGTTGTTATGTCCCAGGCTTTGGTCATGCCGATCAGGTTCATGTCGCGTTGATTGATATAGATGGGATCATTGGGTGACTTGCGCCATTCAATTTTCTGGTCTTCCACAATACTAGATATACAGGGGCTTGTTTGCAAAGAAGGCGACAGACCTGCTGGAATTTCTACGACCCACCAGTTATCAATCGGGAGTCGCCTTTTTAGAAAAGTAGTGTTGGTCAGGCCCTTTTCGTCCCACCAGGATTCCAGGCAGGCGGTATCTGGTGATTTCAGTTCAATCAGCCAGCGTTGGGTGGGCTCGGCTGGTGTGGTTAGGCCAAATAGGTGGATGAAAAATGAGAGGAGTATGGTAATGATCATAGTAAAAGTGGTCTTAAAGCACTGTTGCTTTTTATAACGAAATGTGAAGTAGGCGTAGCGTGTAAGGGGGTAAAGTTACCGAGAAATGATCTTCTGACTCTCTCTGACCCCCTGCCCCTTGAAAGGGGAGTTGATTTTTAAAAGTCCAAAGCCATTAGGTAGACAGAAATGGAGGGAGAAAAGTTTGGTTGATGAGTTGATGGGTTTATGAGTTGATAGGTTGATGGGTTGATAAGCTTATGGAGGGGAGGCAGAGGGTAAAGTCGTCGGGTGATTTGGTGATCTGCATGTGGCTGCGCCACATGTCAGATATCACCGGGTTGCACCCGGTGTTGACAGATGGCGACCTTTCAGGCCTTTAAAATCTGTACTCGAAACCCAGGTTTAGGCTGGAGAGACTGAGGGAAGCTCCGAAGGAACTGAAGGTATTACTTTCGTCGGAGTCCGTATCCGTCCATTTGCCGGTCGAGAAACCCAGCAAACCAATTCGGGAGGTGAGTCTCCATCGATCGCTGATATTATAGAGCACACCACCTGAAGTTCCTATACCGATAGCATATGAATCAAGTCCGTCTGTCATGACATCATCCTTAAAATACTGCTTATCGACAAAAGAATAGTTGACATAGGGTTGCAGGAAAAAAACAAACTTGCTTGCCGGATTAAACATATACCTGCCAAACAGGCCTATCGTGTAGGCATTCTCATTTTGAGCATAATCTAATGTATCCACCTGTCCTAAGAAATCATTCAACACATCAGAAGCCTTATACCTGCTCATCGTGTACTGCAACTGAAGGCCCAGGATCCAATTTGCACTCAATTCTCTCCCGGCATAAGGAGAAAATGAGAAATAGGTATTTCGGATATCATCCCTATTGGAAGAAATGATATGCACTTGTCCAATGAAGGGTATCAATGAAGCGGGCTGAGCATTTTGTTGAAATGAAAAACTAAATGATCCTCCAGCAATCCAATTTATGGCCGGGGTGTTTTCCTGTGCGGTCATTGTTTGGGCAGACAAGAGCATGATCACTACCAGATAATTGAGCTTCATAAAAGGGATTGATGGTGAGTAACTCAAAAGTAAAAAATTGTGGGGTTATGGGCTTATGAGCTTATAGGCTTATGAGATTAGGAGCTTAGAAGGTTAGGAGGTTAGGTGGTTAAGGATGATTAGGTGGGTAAGGATGATTAGGTGGGTTTATAGGCTTAGAAGCTTATGGAGGGGAGACAGATGGGGAAAGTGGTCAGGTGATTTGGTGATCTGACTGTGGCGGTCCTGCCCTTTTTTTGCCCCCGCCCCCCGTGTTGCGCTTAACGCAAAGCTACGCTTGCAAACCCCGGGGAGGCATGATTTTCAACACAACACATGATGGTGCAAGGCGAAGGTCTTTAACGCAGATGACGCTGATGTATTTTAAAAAGGATTAACGCAAATTTGATCCTTCTTACTTGAAAGACACAAACTTGTGGAAATCAAATCTGCGAAAATAAATTTTTAAATAATTCTGCGTCATCTGCGTTCCTTGCGTCATGTTTGGTTTTCCTAGATGCGTTTGCCGTCTCCTACACGGACGGAGGAGCCTTCTGCGAGGAAAACGGATGTAGGTTTTTCGTGGGCGAGGTAGCCGAATTCGTGTCCGAAGCTGTCGTCAAAATTGATATCCAATACATAGTCACGGACGGGATAGGTCTGCCACCGGTCATGCTCTACAGCATACTCGGATGTAAGCCTGGGGCTGAGGCGTGTGTATCCCCAATAGTGTTCGGTCATAAATTCTGCTTCGCTGCCGACAGGCATGTCGAGCAATTGGAGACCGGCCTTGACGCTCACTGCATTCCAGACGCCGTTCTTTTTCCATCGATAAGCTACATCCTGGTGGTCATCTTGCTCCTCCCAGGTATAGTCCATGGGCAATGTCAGGTAATGTTCACGAAAGAGTGTGTTAGCCACCATGGTGACTGCGGGTTTGGGGACCATCTCTCTGATAAAGACGGCACCGGGCTTCCACTTGCCAGCGTCTTTGTAGCGGACATAAAACCTTAGGTTGACTTCGGGAAAAGAGGTGTGAAACAGGATCGGGAGTCCTTTGATCTTTGTGTGCATAAACCTGAATCCGACCACGCTGACATAGCAGGTGTCGTTCCAGATATCTAGTTCGGTGCGGACGGGGAGGTAGGGTTGCAGGATGGCTGGATCGACACTATAGTTGGCGAGGATGAGTTTGCGCCATTCGGCGGAGAGGAAGGTGTTTTTCAAAAGTGAGCAGTTAGCAGTTGGCAGTTGGCAATATAATAATCGATAACTGAAAATGGGGTGAGAATGTTTTGGAACAAGTTTCTAAAGACTCATTAGCGGGAATTAGCGAGGATTAGCGGGTTTGGTTTTACAGCGCTCACCCCTCCCTATTTTTGCCCCCGCCCGCTGCTCTTACGAGGCGGGATCTGCGTTCCTCTATGCCTATTTACAACTCACCCCCTTCCCCTCTCTTTTGATTGATTTCGAGTACGCATTTGATTTTGACAGGAAGAGAGGGGTGATAGATTTTCAATGCGACAAATGATCGTGCAGGGCGACTTGCCTCTCTTTTGCCCCCGACCTACTTCGACTGCCTTGTACGCCACCTCGTTCGCCCGCTCAGTACAGCGCCTGTGTTGCGCTGCTACTCATCCTCACGCATGCAAACCCCGGGGAGGCATAATTTTCAATGCAACAAAGGATCGTGCGGGCGAAAGGAGTTAGACTTGTGCATGCCTTTTCTGCAACTCACACCCTACCCCTCTCTTTGGATTGATTGCAAGAACGAATTTGATTTTGATAGGTAGAGAGGGGTGATTGATTTTCAATGCAACGCATGATTTTGCAAGGCGAGTGTTTATTGATTACACTGACTGATAAACTTATCAACCAATCAACCCATCAACTAAACCTTGTTTTGCGAAGCAACGGAAATTACTGAATTGGATATCGTTTGCCGGTGATGTCGACCCGATACTCCATGTCTGATTCGATGAGGAGAGCTTCTGCGTCGCCGGATGCGTGTTTTGTGTCAATGGCGATGACCTTGCCGTTGTAAAAGTAACGGACATCATCTACGATCGAATGGCCGACCACAATCTTACTGACTTCGTATTTCGTCAGGATGGTATTTAGTACGGCTTCGTCGATGGTCTCTGATACATAGCCTCTGTGCCAGAATGGAGATGATTTGTCACTGAAGAGGGACACGAGGAATTCATCCTTGCATTCCAGGGCCTTTGCTTCCTTGTAATAAAAGTCGCGGGCTGTGGAGTTGATCTTTTCGATATCTGCTTTATTGGTGGCTACTTCTTCGCTGATCCCGCCGTGGGTAAACAGGTAGGTGCCGATTTTCTCCACGATATTCTTTGACTGCAGCCAGCGGCCTAGTTCGGTGTCGGGGGTGTACCAGTTACTGTATGCTTCCTTGATGATGTAGGTGTTCTCGTAATACTTATTGCGCATGTACCGCAGGTCGCCGTTCATATTCATGATCTCGTGATTGCCGAGGATGAAGTGGACATAGCCGCCTGCCTTGAGCGCTTCTTGCTCGAGATGATAGACCAGCCAGAGGCATTCAGTGACATGGAGTCCTCTGTCGAAGAAGTCGCCGTTGAGGACCAGGTGACCGGTCCCGAAGGTCCATTTATAGGTCGGGCTCATGACGCCGTTATTGACCAGTAGATCCCGGAAGATGATAAAATTGCCTTCGATGTCTGAGACAGCGAAGAGCTTTGTTGGCATCGGGTAGGTGGAGGGTTCGTCCTTTATCGACTTCTTGATCGAGGTTCTGAACTTGATGGAATCATTGACGTGGCAGGTGATTTGCTTTTCAGTGATTTTACCGAAAATGGTGTCCATGGCTGGGTAGACCTTGTCGCCCCGCACCAAGATCTGCTTGATGATAGTGTGTTCCTGGCGGTAGAAGATATGGGGGCCGTCGTAGGAGGCGTGGGAGGAGTCGGGGTCAATGGAGGAAATGAAAGGAATGGCAGCGACTCGCACTGGAGATTCGCTCCTGGTTGTTGAATACAAAAGAAGCAAAACGAATAAGAGAAAGGACTGTAAGAAATGCATCTTAAAGCCATTAATACCTCTTCGGGCAGACAATTGAAATGAGGATATCATAGAATAAAGATAACGATCTCTGTGGACAGGTGCTGGCCGATGGTTAATGCAAGTGGAGGTTGTGTTTAGAAAGTTGTGTTTTTGTCCCTTACGGGCCAAAAGTGTAGAGAATTTAGAGGAAGATAAACCAAGCAGCAATATATGGATCACGGCCTCCTGTTCAAATCCTATACAATCGCAATGATTTCTTCAACAGTATAATCAGATGGACTGCCCTTAAAATTTTCTTTACCTACCAGCCATTTCAGGGTACGCTTAGTCAAATTTTCTACTGGCGCATATTTGACAGTATATGGGACCACAATGGATAAATCCTTTGTATCGATGATAAATATCTTCTTTGTATTCCCTTCTTTGTCCAGGAATTTTCCTCCATCGGTCACACTGGATTGAAAAGAATACCCAGCGAGTCCACCACTGGAGTATGGCTGTGAATCAAACATGCTTTTGAGGAAATTTTCCTCCAATACCGCAAGACAAAATCTACCTACTATATCGATCCTGATATAGAGATATGGTGTCTTTGTGTTGTACGAATAAAGGAGATTCTTATAAGGATGGCCTTCATATAGAATACCATATGCCTTAAGCCCCCTCTCCGATCGCTTACCGCTAAACTGATCCCGGACATACTTGATATAGATAAATTGAGGACCCATGCTCTTGAGTTCCAGGATGATCTCCTCCGTGCTCACCCGGTCCTGAACAAGATCATCCGTTGAAAAAAATAATGGACGGGGATCTCCTTAAACTGAGCAATTGTTTCACCATAGAAGCATAATATAATCAGGAGTGTAGGAAGTTGAACTTTCATTCAGTACGTTTTTCAGTTTGCAGGGCTAGTCCCGGCTAAAATACGAAATGGCTATAAGCAGAATGTTACCTCACGTTTAAAACGTCTGCACAGATTTCTACCTGGTGCATGCCTCCTTTGACTTGACATACGCGGACTTAAGTCAACCTAAGCCCAACTTTGATTGTGTTAAATAAAAACCTTACATCCACTGAGAGAAATTATTAAATTGCTACTACTTTCAAGTAGTGGCGAATATGCCAACCATTGCTATGACTCAATAAACGACCCCTTCTCCGCCCCCTCAATCCGATTATTGGATGGATTTTCGATTTTGACAAAACCCTCCAATACCATCTGAATAGCATCGTTTAGCCTCATTTTTCGTCCCCTATTCATCAGTTCTTCCTGATGGTCAATTTGTAAAGTTTTTAAATGGGCAAGGGTTGACGAATAGATAATATTGACGATAGGAACCAGCGAAGTGCCCGGTTTATTTAAGAATGTATCGATCACGCCCAGCAACAAACATGCTCTTTCTATTTGCTGAGTGGCCAATGCACCCTGACTCAATCCAAGCAATGAGTATACGGGTAACATTTGATCACTAAGATGTAGTGTGCAAAGAAGTGCGTTGGTGAAATGCTCCCGTGACAGGTCAAAGGCACCAATATTCAAATGCCCAAATCCTAAAAAGATATAAGCAATCGATTCCCATCTTTTAGCCTTGTACTCCGCAGCCAATACCAAACTTTCCTGTGCCAAGGATATGCCTTCTATCGCGGGTCCATTAAATATTTTATCCGCAGCCTTAAACTGAATGCAATCCAATAAAGCCATTTTATAATCCAACGAACGCGCGTGTGCTATAGCCTCTTCCAGAATTTGATCTTTATTTTCATTGCGATAGGCATACACATTGATCAGTGACTGAATGACCAGGGCATCCGTGATGCAATAGATATTTTCCCGCTTCCTGGCTTCTGTCAAGAAAAGACTTGCCATATCCCATGCCTTCTCAAATTCCCCCACCCGAAAGAGCGCCCGCGCGAGCTCCAGTCTTGCAACGCAAAAGGTCTCAAAATGATCTTTCTCAACGTTAGCATTTATTTGCAAGAGTCTTTGAATCCAATCGCACGTATCATTCGACCTGCCCCGGGTATCCCAATATTCAGCCATGGCAATAGCCAGCCGCAATCCGAGGTGTGGCTCATGCTCCACACTCCACTGCAAGGCGGCTTCAATATTATACATATCGTTGTCAAGGGTGACATAGGATGCCTCAGCCTCCTCACTCCTCAGTCTGCCCCAAACACGCTCGGCGAGATATAGATAATACAAAAAATGCTTTCTATAAGCGATCTGCTCTAAGCCTAATTCTTTCAACCTATCAAGGCAATAGTGCTTAATGGTTTGGTAAAAATTTATACGCAGCAAACCATAATTGCTCACAGATGTATACACGAGGCTTTTCGAAAGAAGCGATTCGGCTGATTCAAGGAAATCAATTTCGGAAAGTTCCTGAGGCAACACATGATCAACCGAATCAGTAACATAAAATCCTTTCCTGGGAAAGGGCCAGACATCTCCCTTTAAATCATGTTTGGATCCGATAAAAGATGCTGCTTCGAGGGTGCCACCACCTGAAAAAACCGATAGCATACAGATTGACCTTTGTTCTTCGGGCGTTAACAAATCAAAGCTCCAGTCTACCGTTGCTTTAAGTGTTTGATGCCGGTCAGGCATATCCCTGATAACCGATTTGAGTACATCCAGGCTCTGTGTCAATAGATGTAATATTTTCTCCGGGGACAAAAGCCTTGTTCTGGCAGCAGCTAATTCAATGGCTAAAGGTATGCCATCCAACAAGAGGCATATTTGCCTGATCACATCAAAATTTTCTCCGGAAATTTCAAAATCAGGATGGATACTTCTGGTGCGCTCAAGAAACAATTCGATCGAGGCGGGAATTTCCTTCACCTCCTGCCAATCTACATCTAACGGTGTAAGCTCCAGCGGTTGTAGCGCATACTCGTATTCTCCTGAAATATGTAATAGTTCACGGCTTGTCACTATGACATCCAGTTCGGGGCAATGTTTCAACAATTCTGAAACGGTCAGGCGTGCTTCTATTAGATGTTCAAAATTATCAAGAACCAGCAGTACCTTTTTATTTTTTAATAATTCAATTAGTAATTGCGTTGCTGTCCCGCCCCCTGTAGCCGAAGGAAAGGCCTTTCGAAGAATGGTAGCGGGAACATTGTCGGGTTGATCAATAGATGCAAGCTGAACAAAACATACCTGATACCCTCCGATACTCTTGACCCTGCGGATGACTTCCAAAGCAACACGTGTTTTGCCTATTCCACCTGTTCCGGTGAGTGTCAGGAGATGTACTTTCTGCTTCTGTATTAAATCTATTACCGCCTCGACTACTTTCTCCCTTCCGATCATGGGCAAAGGTGGAATGGGGAACTCCTCATTCAGGACATCGGATTCCAGGACGGGCTGATGGTCTACAAATGAAGATTCAAATCGCTCCGTGAATAGAATCACCAGATCATTGATGACCAGTGATTTTAAGTCTTCATTGGTTTTGAATACTTTATAAGAGACCCCCGATTGCCCAATATCGCTGATCAATCGTTTGAGTTCTGTTGCCTGGTCGGTAGCCGGTTCTTTGATATAAATCAGACGGGGCATATCCAACGAAAGCTGCAGTTCATCTTCAATACCTGAAATCAGCATATCCGAGGCTACCCAACCGTATTGCTGCCAATAAATACCGATAAAAATATGACTCTGCTGCAAGTAGGCTGTGTAGAGGTCACGCGGGGGATATGGGCGTGCCCCCATTTCAAACATGACCGGTATGAGATTGAGCGATAGGATGGCTTCTTTTACAGCCACTCTCTCCGCAGCCAATTCCTGAAGGGTAGAACTCACAAAGACACGAAGACGTTGGTCGGGGGTTTTTATTATGGTATGCATAGGAAAGGCATCCGTTTTTGATTTGAACAAAAATAAACACTTTTCAAGTATAGGGTGAATGTGACGGACAGGGGATGGAAGTAATGGGGACAAGCACGTAATTCGAAGAAATACCTGACGTTAAAAACGTCTGCACAGATTGCTGCACCGAACATTATCTATTTGATCTGTCGTACGCGGGCTTAAGTCAACTTAAGCCCAACTTTGACTTTCCTTTGGAAAGAGGTCCCCTTTAGGGGATTTAGGGGTAAAACGCTTCAAACTCCCTATCAAAATACTTCGCCATCTCAATATCCAGCTTCGAAACTTTGTGACCGATATCCCATGAAGACAGATGAATGATCACTGCTATCCAGATATTCTCCCACCTGGGGTGGTGATCTGCTTTGGTGATGAAGGGGCGCATCTTGTACATGAATTCAACCGCATCTTCAAAGGTTTTGAATTCATACTTCCTGGAAATCTCCTGCATCATCTTTGGAGCTTGACCAGGAATAGGTGCGTATGATATCTCCCATTCCGGTAATTCTTTCAGTGCTTCATTTAATCCCGCCTCCGTCATGGCTAGCGGAAACGTATCCTTGATCCCTTCAGGATTCGGAAATTCGATATCGGTACCTGAACGCTTAAAACCTAATCCTATCAGGGAGGTTACCAAAGCCGCAATATCGGTCTGCCAGCTCAAGGCATTGATGACCATGCCCTGGTTGTCCAGTAACTTCTGAATGCTCTTTGGCAGGGCTTCTTTCTGCATTAATGCGCCCCCAATAAAAAGCGGTATGACTTTGATTCCCCGACGGATAGCTGTTTCGATTTCGATCCTGACCCAGTCATCCTTCTTGTCTATCCTCCGGACAAAATATTCATCCTGTATCCGCAACCAGTTTTTTCCGATGATGACAATCAGACAATCGCATTCCTCGAGATTGCTCTTGAGCGTATCCTTCCAGTTATCCCCGCGCTGGATATTGTCCAGATCCATGAACACGTGCTCGCTGCCGAAGACCTCATCCAGTTTCGATTTGATAAAGATCGCTGTCGGACCTTCATCTTCGCGCCGGTAGCTGATAAAAAGGAATGGTTTTTTCATGGAGATAAAATACGTATATTTTAGTTCTTACCTGCTGTTGATGCCTAAGCAGGAAAAGGTCTGCCTTAATCTTCGCCTCAGCCTTTTTCATTCTTCACTCTTTATGCCTTCACCTTTTTTTAGTGGGGTTAAAACCCCACTTTACAAAATCGGTCGTGCCTACGGCACTTGGATCGATGATTTGGGATCATCGATCTTTTCTGCTTAGCCTTAGCCTTTTTCATTCTTCACTCTTCACGTTAAAAACTTCGCCTCAGCCTTCGCCTCAGCCTTTTTTATTCTTCACTCTTCACTTTCTTATGCTCTCCTTTATACAATTTTTCTCCTGCCTCTATCGCGTAAGGAAGTTTATTGTCTAATGGTGGGATAGGGCAATTAAAACCGTCGCTAAAGGCACACCATGGATTATACGCTTTGTTAAAATCGATGGTAATTTTTCCATCTTCAGTATCCGCTTTAGACATATTGAGATAACGCCCTCCACCATATGTGGTCTCGCCATTCGTATTGTCCGTAAATGGAAGGAAAAGGTAATCCTGGTAAATCGGATTCGATCGGTTGGTCATGTTTTCATACAATACGACGCTGGAATTGAATGGTCCCCAAGTAAAATAGGCAGTACCCCACTTCCTGTATGTGCGCGTAACGCCACTGTAGGTCGGCATTTCAAATGGTTGTTCAGCAGGTGTTTTTTGAAATTCCGCTGTGATGACGGCTGTAGAAAGCTCAGGAAAAAAATCCAGGTATTTCAAGTCTGCCTCCTTCAATGGTGATCTCGGATCGGTCAGGAAGTCCTTTTTATATTGCTCGCGGTAGGCGTTGAGGTCTTCCTGGGCGGTGGCTGTTACAGCAGTGACAAGGAGAATGGTGAGGAGGATGAATTGATTCATATATGGATACAGCTTTCAGGTTGATGGGTTGATGGGATTATAGGTTGATGAGTTGATGGGTTATGGTTTAACGTTTATAAAGTGAAGCTACGGTTTTGTATATCGTTGGTGATTGCAAGATATAGATTTTTACCTGCCGTTAAGAACGGCTGCAAAGACTTGTACCAGATGGATGATTTCTTTGATTTGACGTACGCGGACTTAGGTCAACCTAAGCCCAACTTTGTTTTTTTTAAAGACGAGATAAAGGTCCCCTCCAGGGGATTTAGGGGTAAAATGATGTTACCTGCTGTTAAAAACAGCTTCACAGATTTCTGAATAGAACGTGATTTCTTTGATCTATCATACGCGGATGCTTCGACCTGCCTAAACACATCCTTGTCCTACAGCTCAGCAACCGCTTAGGTCAACCTAAGCCCAACTTTGCTTTTTTTTAGCTAAATCATTCTGGTCCCCCTTTAAGGGGGTAGGGGGTCAGACGGCCTTCGGCCTCAATCATCTCTTGCAAAAAAGAATTATTTAGTCGAAACGAGAGCAAGCGCTTTCCCATCCGGACTTACAGCCAGTCGTGATATCTGTGTGATGCCGTGCACAGAGACATCGCCTACTTCC
>JANNSS010000370.1:0-11718 GCA_031402955.1 Saprospiraceae bacterium | reverse complement strand
AAAGAAGCTTAGGAGATTAGAGGCTTAGAAGGTTATGGAAGCTTATACGCTTATATGCTTATGGACTTAGAAGGTTAAACCTTGTTCAGTACAATCAAATTTGCGCAAATCATTTTTAAAATGCATCTGCGTAATCAGTGTTCCAAAAGATGCTTAGGAGGTTAGGAGCCTGATTGTTGAGGGGGTTTTTAAAAATACAGCTCATATTTTTTACCGCTTTTTCGTACCTTTGGCTAGTGCCAAAACAGGTAAAATATCATTTAGGAATTGAGATAGATGTGCTTACAAACAGTATACGCAACACCATTTCAGGAGATAGCTTTCCGACGGATGTTCACCCTGTAACTAAAGCAGATTTAAAAACCACCGCAATGAAAAGTGGTTGGCTTTTTAACTGGACATCTGAGTTTAAACTAACCGATAGACAGGTTTTCAAACTGACTATCCGAAACAATCCTGAAATCGTTCAGGGGCTTTTAAGTATCAGTGATCATTCCGATCATTATTATTTACATCTTGTTGAATGTGCTCCTTTCAATTTTGGTAAGCATAAGCTTTAGGAAGGTGTGCCCGGAAACTTGTTTGCCTTCACCTGTAAAACATCCTGGGACAAAGGATATCAGGGTTTTGTGGCGTTCACATCAAAAACAAAGTTAATAGATCATTATGAAAAAACGTTGGGAGCAACGCATGTCGGTGGACACAAAATGGTCATCTATCCACAAGATGCACTTAAACTCATCAGAAAATATTTTCCAACTTAAAAAGTGAATATAATGGGATTTATAAAAGAACCAGTAGGCGTTGATTTCATAGTTGATCCTACGCCATTGACAGATGATGATAGAAATAAAATAAGTGAACTCATTGCCTATTATAAGAAAACGGGTAGAAAAATGTCTTTTGTGAAATCAAAAAAACAATTGCCTGCAAAGCTTTCAGCCAAGGGAAAGGCATTATCATAATGGATAGGCCAGCGATTGAGCGGAGTCGAACCATGCGTTCCAAAAGAAGCTTAGGAGGTTAGGGGCTTAGAAGGTTAGGCGCTAATTAGCTTATGGGCTTATGAGCTTATGAGCTTATTGGCTTATTCACGGGCTTATTGGCTTATAAGCTTATACGCTTATGGACATAGAAGGTTAAACAATGTGTAGTACAATCACATTTGCGAAATTCATTTTTAAAATGCATCTGTGTCATCAGCGTTCCTAAAGAAGCTTAGGAGATTAGGGGCTTAGAAGGTTAGGGGAGCTTATTGGCTTATGCGCTTATAAGCTTATGGAGTTAGATAGTTAAACATTGTGTAGTACGATCAAATCTGCGCAAATCATTTTTAAAATACATCTGCGTCATCAGCGTTCCAAAAGAGTTTGTATTTCTATGATGAGGGTGATCGGCGATCCCTTGCAGGAATTAAAAGAAAAGAATAGTTTTGACCATCCTCGAAACGGGTAAGCATGATCAGACTGCCAATAGCATTATTCACAGTATTCTTTGCCTATACCGGTTTCTCCCAGGATCAGCATCTCATCGATTCGCTGGAGATTGAACTCAAAAGGCATGACGCGACCAAAAAGGAGCTGCGGATAAAATCTCCTTCACCTTATGATACCACCGAGGCAAACATACTGTATGCGCTCTCGAAAGCCTCCTGGAATAATAATCCCGACAAGGCATTGGACTATGCCCGGCGATCCCTCGAACTCTCCGAACAACTTGGATATAAAAAAGGGATAGGCAACGGATATAACGGAATGGGCACCATTCATCTCATGAAGGGAGCGTATGTAACCGCCATTGATAACTATAAGAAATCTTTATTGATCCGGGAGGAAATTGGTAACCTCAAGGACATCGCAGGTTCATACAACAATATCGGGGAAAGCTACAGGCTTCAAGGCAATTATGCCGAAGCGTTGAAAAATCTATTGGCATCCCTGAAAATCAAAGAAGCCCTCGGGGATAAAAGGGGAATCGCTGTAGCCTACAATAACATTGGAGCCATCTACGAAAAACAAGGAAATGCTGATGAAGCCTTGAAGAATTACCAGCTTGCAATAACCCTGCAGCAAACGTATGGGAACAACGAAGGCATCGCTACCTCCTATAATAACATCGGGAATATTTACTACCAACAAGGTAATTACGATGAAGCCCTGAAGAATTATGATGCCTCCTTAAGATTAAAAGAAGAAGCCGGCAATACCTTTGCGATAGCATTTACCTATACAAATATCGGAAGTACCTATGCCCTGATGAAAAAATATACAGCGGCCTTAAACGCCTATACGACGGCATTAAAGCTCAGTGGAGAGATTGGCGATAAAGACGGTTTATCCATTAGTTACCTGGGCATTGGAAGTATCAAAACCAACCAGGGAGAATATGCTGAAGCAGCGCAATGGCTCCATCGTGCTTTATCCCTTGGCATGGAGACTGGCAGTATAGAGAATATAAAGGATAGCTATGAGCGTTTGGCCAAGCTAGACAGTGCACAAGCAAGCTTCGTGAAGTCCTCTCCACAAAAAAAAGCGGAGCATTTGCAACACGCACTGGATCACTATAAGCTATACATCACCTACCGGGATAGTATCTATAACCAGGAGAACACCCGGAATATAGCACAGCAGCAATTGCAATATGATTTTGATAAAAAGGAATCTTTACTCAAAGTTGAACAGGAGGCAAAGGATGCGCTTGCTCAGAAGGAGTTACAGAAACAAAAATATGTGCGCAATGGCTTTGTCGTCGGCACCGTTTTATTTCTGTTATTGGCCGCAGCCATCGCTATAGGCTTGCAGAAGACTGGAAGGGCGAAAAGAAAATCAGAAGAACTATTGCTCAATATCCTGCCTGCTGAAGTAGCCGATGAACTCAAGGCGACCGGTAAAGCAAGGGCAAAAGCATATACGCTGGTCACGGTGATGTTTGCTGATTTCAAGGACTTTACGACCGTCAGTGAAAAAGTGAGTGCTGAGCTGTTAGTAGATGAAATACATACCTGTTTCAGCGCCTTCGATTCTATCCTGCAGGAATTTAGGATAGAGAAAATTAAAACGATTGGGGATGCATACCTCTGTGCGGGTGGATTGCCCGTGTCCAATTATACGCATGCGACGGACATGATAGCGTTTGCATTAAAGATCAGTGACTATATGCTCCATCGTAAACTGGAAAAAGAGGCCAGAGGTGAAATTCCCTTTGAGATACGCATGGGCATACATACAGGGCCTGTTGTGGCCGGTATCGTCGGCGTGAAAAAATATGCATACGACATCTGGGGTGATACCGTCAATCTCGCTGCCCGCATGGAACAAAACAGTGAAGCAGGTAAAATCAATATCAGTGAGAACACCTATGAGTTGGTGAAGGATAAATTTGACTGCACGTATCGTGGCAAGATCGAAGCCAAGCACAAGGGGATGGTCAATATGTATTTCGTGGAGCCTGAGCAAATAAGTTAAGGGCGCGTTTGACCACTCTGGCCCCCTAACCCCTGAAAGGGGGACCAAACGTGAAGGTTGAGCTTAAGTTGACTTAAGTGGTTGCTGAGCTGCGCCGCACTGAGCGTGAGGACAAGGAGGTGCGTCAGGCAGTCGAAGTGTCGTACCAGGAAGTCGAAGCACTCGCGTACGTCAGATCAAAGAAATCATGTGTTGTGTAAGAGTCTGTGCAGGCGTTTTCAACGGCATGGCTTTTTTTAAAAAAACCACCGTTGAGCTTAAGTTGACTTAAGCTCGCGTACGTAAAATCAAAAGAATCATGCATCGGGTAAAAGTCTGTGCAGACGTTTTCAACGTCAGGTAACCAGACATTCACCCACGTTTTCACGTTCTCACGCTGTCACTTTCTCACGCTGTCAAAGCAAATGAGCACCAGTGAAATCCTCATATACGAGTGCCGGGACGGCGATATCAGTATCGCTGTGAGTCTAGAAGAAGCGTGATTAAGAGGTTAGGGGCTTCGAAGGTTAGGGGAGCTTATTGGCTTATGCGCTTATACGCTTATGGAGTTAGATAGTTAAGCATTGTGTAGTACGATCAAATCTGCGCAAATCATTTTTAAAATGCATCTGCGTAATCCTTGTGGTGAGCGTAGTCGAACCATGCGTTCCAAAAATGACTTCGATATTACCTTATTCCACCCCCATGCCAGAATCTCGACACACACACTTCATCCTCTTGCACCACCATCACCTGATAAACCCCCGATGGCAACGATGGCAATGCAATATTCACCACCTCCTGCGATCCTGTATAGGACACAGGAATACTTCTGCCTGACATATCCGAGATGTTCAGGGACCTAATATCGGTAGCAGCTGGAAAAGAAATCGTCAATTCATCAACACTTGCTATCATCTGGCAGGATGTAATCGCATGGTTTGTTTCTTTTACAGCAGAAATCACACCTTCTCCTTCCCGTATCCTATAGTTCTGATCGGCATCCAGCGCATCGATCTGCTGCACTACACCTGATGGCCAACGTATGATAACTTTATCCGCCACCTGCTGATCCGCTATCCCAAAATGTATCCACCTGCCATTATCCGCTGCCCAGCCACTGTTGCCGATCACCTGGTCATACTGGATACCCGCGGCTGTATGCACTTCAATCTTTGCGCCCAGGGCATCACGATTGGATTCGACACCTTCCAGATGGAAGCTGATGTAGTGCGTTGAATTGTTTGTTGTGTTTTGAAATAACTGTACACCCGGTGCGCCGCTATTGGCGACCAGTAAATCTAATCGACCATCATCATTGAGATCAGTAGCTACCGTAGCATAACCTCCATACGGACTCTCACAAGGATCTCCTTCAGAAGCAATTTCAAATCCCGTACCCGTGTTGCGATACAAGACATTCTCATACGGCGAAAAATAATAGTCATTGACTACATAGATATCCGGTAATCGATCATTGTCAAAATCACCCCATACAGTGCCCCACCCCATGCCGGGATTGTTGACCTCATATGCTTCGGCTACATTTTCAAAAGTACCGTCTCCTTTGTTCTGATAGAGCACATTGTCATACAGGTTGGTGATATAGATGTCCATATATCCATCCAGATTGTAATCACCCACATCTGCCCCCATGCCAAAGCCGGCATAGTTGACATTGGCATTGGCTGATACATTCGTGAACGTCATATCTCCCATATTTTCAAAAAGGATATACGGCACCTGCGCATCATGCGTGAGGTAGAGATCATCATCACCATCGAGATCGTAATCAAAAAACACGGAACCCATCGCCACCGCCTGGTCACCGGCACCACTGGCTTGTGTATGATCCGTAAAGTACCCGCCGCCATTATTGATGTATAGTTTGTTAGGATTGTTGACATTGCCGAGATACAGATCAAGCCAGCCATCGCGGTTGATATCTGAAAATAAAACTGAAGAGGTTGCAAACAGATTGTTGATACCCCGGATAGCTCCTTCTTCCACAAACGTACCATCGCCCTGATTGATGTACAGGAGATCCGCTTCATCACGATTACCAACATATAAATCCGCATCACCGTCATTGTCTATATCCACCCAGCTGCTCACTTTGCTCGTACCCGCATAGTTCACGCCCGCCTGCGCAGAAACTTCCTCAAACAGGAAGTTGCCGAGGTTTCGGTAAAGCCTGTTAGGTCCGCCGTTAAGCGCAGAGACATAAAGGTCTTCGCGGCCATCGCCATCATAATCACCTAGGGCCAGGCCATTGTTGAGGAGGCTGCCACCGAGGCCGGCGAAGTTGGTTTTATCGGTGAAAGATATCTGGCTAAAGAGGGGTAGCGAAGTTGACAATGTCAGTGCAAGGAGGATGTATTTCATGTGAAGGTTGATGTGTTGATAGGTTGATGTGTTTAAAGTCTGGCACTACAATATAATACGTCTGTCTGGTATCTGGCATCCCAAAACAATACGTCTGGCATCTGCATGTCTGGCATCTGGCATCTAATCACACGTCTGGCATCTGCGTGTCTGGCATCTGGCATCTAATCATACGTATGGTCTATGCACGATAAATGTATCAAACAATCTGATTATTTCACCCCTCTGGAAGCACTTCGCACAAAAGGAATGCTCATGCCCAATTCGATCCGCGGCATTTCTATTTTTTCTATCCCCCTTACTTCTACACTTCCGTAAAACCGGAATCGTTTGGCAAGGGTATATCCGCCACTGGCTCTTAACAGCAAATAATTTGGCTGGGCCAACGTATGTACTGCTCTCCCTTCCTGCTTTTCAATATGACTCCCCAATCCTCCCTGTAAAGCAAAACCAACCCCTTTCAATGTATATCGCCCGATATCCGTCATATAGATGACCTCCGCAAATCCAGGATGAGGACCCACCGGTAGCGCATACCTGGCGACCACCTCCTGTCTGACATTGCCAATATAATATGCCATCGATCCGGTCAACATGCTACGCCAAAGTGTAGCAGGCTCATGAGTTACGGGTTCATCATTGGATGCAGAGACCTCCGTCTGCATCATACTCGTCCCCAAAGACATGATAATGGGTGGTGGTGGAACCAAAATGTTAAGGATATTGGATACACAACCCGTGGCATCCACAATCTGAACCATATACGTACCAACCCCCAGGCCATTCACCTGAAATGCATTGTCGAAAGCTAATCCCCAGGAATTGCCGTTCAGTAAGATTTCATATGGCAATGTCCCCGGAACAGTCGCTATGATAATCGCCAATCCATCCATGGCTGTAGGTTCAGATGGTGGAATAACCGCTTCTACAATGATCTCCAGCATAGGTGCAGCAATGAGTGTGGTTTCAAAACTTTCTATACAATCTCCACTTGCGCCTTCATCTGTGACTTCAATCAGGTAATCTCCCGGCGTCACTGAGATATAATCCGAAAGGAAGATGTCCCCGGGATCCACAAAAAACTGATCTGAACCATTCGGATGTGTAATGGTCAGGATCAACTGGTTTCCGCTACTGGCATTGGCCATAAATTGAATTTCCCCTTCCACACCACAGGCAGGTTGGGTGATGAAGATGCCTTCAATATATTCAGCCGGATTTTCAGTAAGGCCAACAGAAAACGTCAGGTCACACCCCAGGTTGGTATCTGTAATCGTGACTGAATAGGTTCCGGCAGCAAGCGCATTGATCGAAGGGCCGCTATCCCCATTGCTCCAAGCATACGAATACGTTCCCGGTTCTATGACATCGACGGTAATAGCTCCATCTTCAAGTCCGCAGGATGCCGGTATTGTTTCAAACTCCACATTGAAATCACAAATCGCCTGTTCAACAATGATGGTCACTATTCCTGTGGAAATATTTCCACAAGCATCCTCGACCGTATAAGTAAAGGATGCCTCTCCACTAAACCCGGGATCAGGAATAAATGTAAACGTTCCATCCGCAGTGAAATTGACTGTTCCGCCAAACTCATTGGATACATCCGTCATCTGGATATTTAATCCGGAATCATTATCAAGAGTGTTTTGTGTAAAAGCCTGTCCTGCCGGTGTGGTATAAAAATCATCGGTCACCACCAATGCAGGTGTATTATCATCGACAGTGACCATCACGGTCTGCTGACATTGAGTGCCGATCGATTCATCATACACTGTAAAACTATAGGTGCCGGGTAGGATGGTAGTGATCGTGGACAACTGATAAAATCCTGGTGAATATGAAAACGACACACTGCCTGTTGGACCGGTTACATCTCCATGCACTGGCCCGCCGGCAGAGGACTCCAATACAAAACTGATTTCCCCGCCTCCGATACAGGTACCTGGTACAGTATTGCTGACCGTGATATAAGCAGGAGGATCTTCAGCAATCGTCACTGAAAATACTTCTGTGCATGCATTCATATCTGTGACGGTCAGGGCGTAGGTGCCGGCAAGAACTTGCTGCAAAGTTGAACCACTTTGCTGATTGGACCACTGATAAGTGTATTCTGCCGATGGATCAATATTTGTAGTAGCCGAGCCATTGGCAAAGCCGCAATCCGCATTTTCAGTTGTAAACGTAGTTGCAAATCCACCACCTGCCTGTTCGACCACGACTGATGATGTGCTTGAACACATTGTACCCATGATGGTCACGGTCACACTATATGATCCGGAAGGAACATCGGAGAGTTGTGGCGTTGTATTGCCATTGGACCAGAGATAGGTATAGGCACCAGGAGGTTCTGCCATTACCGTAGCCGTACCATTGTTTATGCCGCATCCTGCAGGTGTTGATGTGAAGGATAAAATAATATCAGCAGGGAGCTCATCAACTGTCCCTGTAAATGTTTCAGCACAAGACGTCACGACATCTGTGATCGTCACCGAATAGGAACCTGCAGGCATTCCTGAGAGCTGTGCACCACTGCCGCCATTGGACCATTGATAGCCAAACTCACCTTGTGGGGTAACAACCACACTGGCAGTTCCATCCGCCGCGCCGCAATGTGAGGGCGTCGTCGTAAAGGATACATCATATGGAAAAGATTCAGCTTCCACTGTGATGCTTGCTTCCTTCGAACAATCTGAACCGGTTACGCTTACGGTGACTGTATAATTGCCGGCGGCAAGGCCGGAAATCTGCGAGCCTGTTTGTCCATTGGACCAGGTGAAATCATAAGGACCAGGTGGATCAACCGTGGCTGTAGCAGTCCCATCTGACAACCCACATCCTGCTGCTGTGGATGTCACAGCAATGGTAAAAGAGGCGGGTATTTCATCAACGGTGACACTGGCAGTCTTTGTACAATTAGTTCCGGCAATGGAGATGGTGACGGAGTATACACCAGCGGAAAGATTATTGGCTTGTGCACCTTTTTGTCCATTGGACCATTCATATTGATACTCACCCGGAAGGTCAACTGTAGCATTTGCAGTTCCATCTGAAAGTCCGCACCCGGAAGATGTTGTTGATGTAGTAATGTTAAAGGATGGTGGCAGTTCTCCAATGGTAATCGTGTAGTCCTCCATACATGTTCCTGCCGTCGTTACAGTGAGCATATAATTTCCTGGGGCTAGTTGTGTTTGATTCTGTTGTGTTGAACCGTTAGACCAGGTATAGGTATAAAATGCCGGAGGAAATACAGAGATCGTTATCGCTCCGTTGTCCATGCCACAGTCCGCATCTTGTCGTATAATATCTGTGGTGAATGGTTGATCGACATTGGTCACAGTGGCACTTACGGCTTGTGTACAGCTTGTCCCTGTTTGTGTTATCGTGACTGTATAGTTTCCTGATGAAATTTCCAATAGATCTCTGGTAGTGGCTCCGTTGGACCATAGATAATTGTAACTGTCTTCTGGAGTTACCGTGATTATAATACTACCATTGGTCAGAGAACAGGAAGTTGGATTGATTTGTGAATAGGCTGACCAATCACATTGTCCGGGCTCAGCATCAGGGCGGGTCAGTATGTAGGTGACAACCCCAGTGGTTGTAACCCCACCGATCACAGGGATCCAGGGGAACGTACCACCTTTAACCACAGCGGCAGCATCCAGGATCTTCGCTTCTTTAGCCGTAATGTCAACTTCGGACCATGGATAAGGAATAGAATCAGCAGAAAAGTCATAATCCATGAAATGACAATCCCCTCTGAAGGGCAGCCATAATAAAATGGCGGCAATGAATAGTATTTGATTCATGATTTTGGCTTTTGTCAATAAAATACCAATAGGCTTAACATGATATCAATTCCTGCTTTTTAATCCAGGATAGTTATTCTGCTTGCGGACAAGGAAGGATGGACTTGCCGGCTCTTACCGCTGCATTTTCCATGTCTTTCTGCATCTTTTGATTATAATCTTTAGGCAAGTTTTCTCCTGTGCTGGCAGCACTTTCAATAGCCTCGTCTAAATCTTTTATTACATCCTGCATCAGGTTTTCAAACACAGCGCCCCATATACCGCTCATGGTCTCATCAGTACTATACACGGTTATGCTTTCAAAGAAATCATAAAGGGTGATGTCCGGGCATTCACAAATCGCAATCACAAACATTCCATTGAAACTTTCCAATGAAGCAACCGCTACGCCGTGGCCGGTGCTGACTATTCCTCCTCCTGTTGCCCCGGCATAGGAAGCGGTTTTTCCTTGTGTCTTAAGTGTAATGGTACCCGATGTTGTTTTGCTGGCTATTCCTTCATCACAAAATACACCTCCCCCTTTTTCAGCTTCTTCCTTTGACTCTAATTCTTCTCTTTTATACCTTACCCCACTGGCGGATTTAGCAACCCCATGATCACTGTCAACCCATACGTCGAGTGATCCTTCTCCTATAGCATAAGTATTCGTTTTGATGGGTGACCAATCGATTGGGCTATCGACTTTATCAATAATATCCCCAACAATTTTTGCGGCAGGATTAAAATCACCTTCTACAATAATCTCTGCAATCCAATCATCCAGAAATTCCTTTGCCTCTTTTTCTGTTATTCCTTCTTCCTCGCCTGCTTTTATTTCCTTCAGCAATTCATCCATACGCTGCTCCGCTTCTTCATCAGATTTACCTTCCAGCTCTTTTCCTGTTTTTTGTAATTGCTTCTTGATAAATTCTTTTGCCTCTTCTTTGGCCATCTCCCTTGATTTTATTTTCAGGTACATGGCTAGTTTAATATAGGTTACAATGCCCTTGGAAAGGATAGTCCCTGTGGCTATACCAACAGCAATCTCTCCGGCATAATTGACTGCTTTAAGCATTCCAATACTGCCCAAAGAAGCTTTAAGTTCTGAGGCCGCCCGAACTTTTGCATAATTGATGCCAACCAGTGTGGATGTACAGTTTTTATCATAGTGATGTGTGAGGATGACGTTATGTTCCCCTTCCGCTTTGGTTTCAAGAGGTTCCGTTGACCATGCAGTTTCTGAGGGGACTTTATGATTAACTCCAAAAGCAGTAGCATTCGCCTGGCCAGCCACCACGTGAGGGAAATATACACTCCATGCAGAAGCCGGCATTTCAGGTGCTGTAAATCCAATATCGACTGTGTCTGCTCCTTTCGCATCTGAAATAATGCCTGCTACTTCTTCAATGGCTTTCTTAAAGGCTTCTTTGACTTTTTCATTTTTATCTTTTGTCCCTGTATCCGCAATCGCGTAATCTAATTTTGGTCCGGTATCTGATACTTTTTCAGTGAGTGTACAATTTCCCTTTACCTTTTCAGGAGGAGGTACACCTTTTTCAGGTGGCGGTGTTGTAGTGGTTTGCGGATTGGAGATTACCTTGGCCTCTACACCAACAGCCGTGAAGACATTCCAGAAATCATCAATGCCCGAATCTATTCTCTCCTTTTGCTCTTCAGGTAATGAAGCTACTGTCCGGCCTGTGGTGGTTTCAAATTGCTTATACAGGTTAGTTCCAAAATCATCTTTTTCATATTTATCTCCGGAGAGTTCTGCTGTATAGATCCAGAGTACATTTTGTGTTAAGGCCTGATGCTCTTTCACTGAGTCAGCAGTAAAAGGTGTAGTATACTCGTTACTGCTTTGGATAACTTTCACAGCTTTCGTTACCTCTTCATATACGTTCACGATCACCGGGGCAAATTGTTCGGGGTTCTCCCCTGGAACAAAGGTGCCACCTACCGGAATATCGGTGCCTGGCCAGGTGATAATGACCGGAGTGTCTGAATCAATCGGTGGTGTTGATTTATATTCCGGAGCATTAAGAATGCCCGGAATGTCACTGGGATGAAAAGGTAATACAGGTATGGTCGGTATGATA
>JANNSS010000369.1:0-6307 GCA_031402955.1 Saprospiraceae bacterium | reverse complement strand
GCGTGGAGCAAAACCAAAAAAGACAGAGTGGTCTTCCCCATGAGGGTTTTCCGATGTACCTGTCTTACCACAAACTTCAATATCCGGAATGAAGGCCATCGTTGCAGTTCCGCTTCGTACAGCACCACTCATGCCTTCGATGATCGGTTCGAAATATCGGTAGTCGATGGAGACTCTTCGCCGCGGATAAAACTCTTCTTGTGGTGCCTTACCCGGTGGTACACGTGATTTTAGGAGGTGCGGATCTGAATAGGTTCCTTCATTACTTATGATCGCTGCTGCATGTGCCATCTGCAGGGTCGTCAGTTGCAATTCGCCCTGGCCAATACCCATAGACAGGATATAAGGAGATCTCCATCTCCCTGGTTTGTATACCTGGTCAAAATAGCTGGGTCCTGGAAGATTTCCTGCCTTTTCACCCGGTACATCCAGACCGATTTTGTGTCCCAAACCAAATGCGGAAAGGTGAACGTTGAGCTTTCGTAAACCAATATCAGGCATGGTATATCCATCCTGATCAATGACCTCTTTATAGACCGTAAAGAAGTAGGTGTTGCATGAATATGAAATGGCCGCCGCTACATTATGCGGTGTTGGGTGATTATGGCATCCTCTTCTTTTCGTTCCCGAATAATAGGCTCCACTGCAATAGATCGTACGGTTCTCATTCAATATACCTTCTTGCATGGCTACCAGGGCCAGGAGAGGTTTAAAGATCGAACCGGGCGGATACATAGCCATGACCGATCGGTCAAAAAGTGGCTTTAACGTGTCTTCCTGGAGTTTCATAAACGCCTCTCCTCTTGAACGGGAGATGGATAACTCATTAGGGTCATAGCCTGGTGAGCTCACCATCGCCAGTATCTCACCGGTAGAGGGTTCGATAGCAACGATACTTCCTCTCTTGTTTTGCAACAATTGCTGACCGTACTCCTGAAGGATGTGGTCAAGTGATAAAATCAGGTTATCACCTGAGATCGCTAATGAATCATGTCGTCCTTCATCCAGGCTTTCTATTTCACGTCCCAGGTTATCCTTGAGGATGTACGCTGCACCCTTAGATCCTCGGAGCGTCGATTCATAATAATTTTCAATCCCGGTAGATCCGCAAAAATCCCCCATCGAGTATAGCCCATCGGATTCATCAATCCGCTTTTGATCCACTTCAGACATGTACCCCAGGATGTGGGCGCTATGGCTTTCAAAATAGCCTCTTGCACTTCGGAGTTCACCATAAAATCCGGGGAAGAGATGAAGGTATTCCTGGATGTATTGAAACTTACTGGCTGGTATGTGCTCCATAAAATCAAACGGAACCGACTTAGAATATCTGAGGGACTTCCAGTCTTTCTCCATCCGCTGCTTGTAGGAGACTTTGTCGATTTCCAGCAACTTACACAACAGGTTCGTATCAATATTCTTGGGTACCTGGTTGTAGATCACTTTGAGATCATACACCGGTATATTATGAACCATCAGATGGCCTTTCCTGTCGAGAATCAATCCACGACCTGGATACAACGTGCGCCTTACGAGTGTGGTCCTATCTGCTTTCTGGCCATATGTCGGGTCAACCAGCTGCAGCCACCCTGTCTGGATGATGAGCACAAGGGCTGCAAAGATGATCACGCGCTGAACCCATAGCGTCCTGGCGGTCTGACGTGGTTCGTTGATCATGACTTTGGATTAAAGAGTAAATGATATCCTATCAACACCAGCATGGACAATATAAGGGTGATCAGTGTTTTTAAAAGGATCTGACCGATGTAGACAAAGGTGAATATCTCTGCCGTGAAATATAAAAACGTATGGATGAGCAACGAAAAAACTGTGAAGGTCATGACCCAATTGAGGCCCATTGAAAAGATAGTCGGGCTCATCGAAAGCTGATAGCCACCACGCGGTTCAAGATAGGCCAGCAGCAATCCGCGGGCATACGCCGTCGCTGTCAGTGCAAATGCATGTACGCCTATCGTATCGTAAAACATATCAATGATGAGTCCTATCACAAAACCTATCAGGATAGCATAATGGCGTGATATCCGGAACGGCAACAATAAAACGATCACGGGGTATAAAAAAATATCCCCATATTGCCACAGCCATGAAGTACTTAATCCGATACGTTTGAGCACCAGCACCTGCAGCAGCAAAATAAGGATTGCCCGTATGATATGTTTCAGTGGTATTGTGTTCATTTGGAGGTCAGTTCAGTGTCTGTAAACTCAACAACATAAACCCTGTCCAGCCTGGCAATATCTTCATGAAGACGCACCTCAAGCGTATAGTAATTACTTCCGCCGACCGTCCAGAACCGGTCTACCGTACCTATAAAAATACCTTTGGGAAAAATAAATGAAAATCCGCTGGTCACTATCGTGTCCCCTACCCGGATATCTGCCTGCCTGGGAATGTCTTCAAGGAGCATATGTCCTGGATCTATTTCTTTCCAGATAAGGGATCCAAAATATTCATTTCGTTTGATTGCCGCACTGATCCTGGCAGCGGTATTGAGCACGGAGATGGCGGTTGAATATTGTTCTCCTACCTGATCGATGATACCGGCTATACCATGAGGACTGATCACTCCCATTCCTGTTCGAATGCCGTCCTTCCAGCCTCTGTCGATGGTAAAATGATTATTGCGTTGGTTGATAGAATTGCTGATCACCTGCGCTTCTATGATCTTATACGGTTCGAGCAGGCAGCTGTCCAGTGGTTTGTCGGCAGGGAGAAGCCGTTGCAGGCTTCTTTCCAGGTTAAATATTTTTTGTTTCAGCTGGGCATTCTGTCCGGCCAGACTGTCGGCTGTTTGTTGCAGGTTGTTGTACTGGATAGCATCGTCAGCCAGCTTGTACAGGTTTCCTGACAGTTTCGAAGAAGAGTGGACAAAAATAGATTTTTGATTTTCGTTATACCTCACGACAAGCAGGAGTGCTACTACTTCAAGCAGCAGGAAGAGCAGAAAGGCAGAGTACCTGATGACAAACTGAAGGAGGTTGTTCATTGTATCAGGACGAAGATAGGTCTAAGAAGAGACTTTATCCAAAGGGGGTTATACGCGCTTCCGGTCAATCAGGAAAGAAAAGCGGTCTGTGTTTTTCAGCGCGATTCCGGTACCGCGAACTACAGCACGAAGTGGTTCGTCAGCAATGTGGACCGGTAACTTGGTGATCCTCGAAATACGCTTGTCAAGTCCTCTAAGCAATGCCCCACCACCGGTGAGGTAAAGCCCGGTCTTATATATATCTGAAGCCAGCTCAGGAGGTGTGTTTTCCAGGGCTTTCAGGATCGCTTCTTCGATGGCATTCACGGATTCATCGAGCGCTTCTGCCACCTCTGCATAGTTGATGGTGATCTGGCGTGGGATACCGGTGATCAGGTCACGACCATTGACTGCAAAATCCTGTGGTGGATTATCCAGTTGTTTGAGTGCTGAGCCTACATGGATTTTGATTTGCTCTGCAGTACGCTCCCCGATGAGGATATTCTGGTTGCGCTTGAGATAGTCTACAATGTTCTGAGTAAACTCATCGCCTGCTGTACGGATGCTTTGGTCCGTGACGATACCCGAAAGGGCAATCACTGCAATCTCTGTAGTACCTCCACCGATATCGATGATCATGTTTCCAACCGGTTCCTCTACATCCAGACCGATACCGAGAGCTGCTGCCATAGGTTCGAAGATCAGGAAGGTCTCTTTGGAATCAACGTGGTCGGCAGAATCAAAAACAGCCCTTTTCTCCACTTCAGTAATTCCGCTGGGGATACATACCACCATCTTGAGGTGGGTAAAAAATCTTCTTTTGGTTCCGATCATATTGATCATCCCCTCGATCATATTTTCAGCCGCCTGGAAGTCTGCGATGACGCCGTCTTTGAGTGGCCGGATGGTTTTGATAAACTGGTGGGTCTTCTCATGCATCTGCATGGCACGGGTTCCGACAGCAATGGTCTGTCCGGTACGCGTATCGATCGCTATGATCGACGGCTCGTCAATGACTATTTTTCCATCCTGGATGATCAGCGTGTTGGCTGTCCCCAGATCAATGGCAATTTCCTGTACAAAAAGACTGAATAATTTCATGACCCTAACTGACTTCGCCTGTCCGGCAATTCGTGCTCAAAAGCAAATTAAATTATCTATAGTTTTCCTCCTTTAATGCCGGTTGTTTCGCATGGGTCGATTCCGCGCTTTTTCTAAAAGGGATACAAAGAAACCGTTTTTTCCAAAATAAAGGAAATTTCAGGCTTTTATTCATTGATTGTCTACCTCTGGGTGGCTTATTTGACCACAATAGTAACCCAATCAGCCAAATCAAGGTACCTAACGGCAAGTTCTCTTAATTGGTTCGGTGTGATCTTCTGGATGGTTTCGACCATGAGGGCAAAAGAGGAATCCTCCAGATGTTCGATTTTCATTGATTTGATATAGTCCAGAGTCGAAAAAGGCCCATCTATCTGGGTCATCAGATGCCCCATCAGGAAATTGCGGGCCATATCCAGCTCCTCGGCTGTGATCAACTCCTGCTGCAGTTTCTGCATTTCCTTTTGTATAGCCTCGATGACTTTGCTGGTATTGTCAATGGCTGTTTCTGTGCTGATATAGAAGCAGCCATCGGAAGCAAATGAATCCACGCTGGAATAGATACCGTAGGTCAGGCCCTGGTTTTCTCGTATTTCCATCATCAGCCTGCTGCCAAAATAGCCTCCCAGGATCGTGTTGAGCACAAATAAGCCATTGAAATCAGGATGCGCCTGCGGGAAAAGTCTTCGCCCGATCCTGATTGCAGCCTGATGTACCTGCGGCCCTTTAAACTCCTGGTAACCGGTCTTGCTATCCTCCGGATAAGATCCGAAAACCGCAGACCCATTGGTATGATTAGGATTCCAACTCCCGATGGTGTTTCGGATGAGTACTGTTTCCTTTTCACCAAACGAACCGGAAACGAATACCATTCCTTTTTGAGGAATAATATGCTGCGTATGATGGTTCCTCAGGTCTTCAGGTGTAATGGCCAGGTAATCCTCCGGTGCCACATTTTTCCCATAGGGATGATGAAGCCCAAAGATTGATTCCGTCAGGTGGCGGTAGGCGAGCACTTCATTCTTCTTGAGATCTATTTTTAGTCGCTCTACTTTGTTGTCAGCATATACCTTCAACTCGTCTGGATCAAATGCCGGGGCGTTGATGACCTCATTTACTACACCGATCAGGTCAGGGAAAAACCTGGTCAGGGTTAGGAGCCTGACTCTGGTGGTATCAACGCCTCCCCTGGTAAATAGGGTAGCGCCAAGTGATTCAATTCTCTCAGCAAGCTGAGCTGAAACCATGCTTTGGGTGCCTTCAGACATCAATCCAGCCATAAATTCAGCTACTGCGGACTTTCTTTCATAGGTGGCTCCGGCACGAAACACCACCTCCATTCTCATAACCGGTTCAGAACCTCCCTTTAACATATACAGCGCCATACCATTTGGCAATACCTCTGATTCATATGGAGGGAGTGATAGTTCCTTTATAACCTTGATGGGGGGAGCTTCAACTGACTTCGACATGAGTGCGAAGGTAAGCACTATGACGCCGTTGGCAGTACAAGATTGGCGAAGCCCGGAATTGAACTTTTCAGCCCCGGAAATCAGAAACAGGTTTTTATTCCTGATCTTTTTGCTCAAACGCGATTTTGTTTCAATCCCTTTTGCCGTTTCTATTAACTTTGCCGTTTCTGAAAATCCTGTTCAGGGTATTACCAGATCAGCAACTTAAACAAATCAATTACATGGAATTTAAAGTCTCATCAGGTGAATTGTTGAAACACCTCAACGTCGTGGCCGGGGCCATTCATACAAACCCTGTTCTTGCTATCACAGAGGATTTCCTGGTTGATATCAAGAAGGGAACCATGACCCTCACTGCCACCAATCTGGAGACCAGCATTTCCACCCGCATGGCTGTGGAAAGCAAGGAAAATGGTTCGGTAGCCATTCCTGCCAAAATCCTGCTCGAGACGCTGAAGGCCCTGCCTAACCAACTGGTGACTTTTGAGGCTGACCTGGAACAACGCTCCCTCGTCATCACCACCGAAACCGGTATGTACAAAATGGCGGTTGATCCGCCAGATGATTTTCCGGCACTACCAACCTCCAATGATGCAGAAATCATGCTTCCGGTCGAACGGCTGATGAGTGGCATCAACTATACCATCTTCGCAACCACCTCTGATGAGATGCGTCCTGCTATGACAGGGGTCAATGTAGTCGTTGATTTCAACAAGATCAGTTTCGTCGCCAGTGATGGTCACAAGCT
>JANNSS010000368.1:0-6627 GCA_031402955.1 Saprospiraceae bacterium | reverse complement strand
CAACAAAAGCTTGCACTCCTTCTTTTATTCCTTTTGCCGAAGTTTTTATAAATCAAAAACTCAGCTTCTCGACTTTTTGTAAAAAGGTAACCATCGCGTCCGCAGTTTCCTGTGCCCTGTTCATGACGAACATATGACCTGCACCTGGCAGTGTCACGACGGATACGCGGTTATCCCCCATGGTCTTTTGCAGGCTTTTGCCATTTGCAGGAGGGGTGATCCTGTCTACAGAGCCCTGGATGATCATTATAGGGGCAACACCTTTAGGTATTTCCCAGGCTGAAGCGGGTGTGGCCTTGAGGGCTGCGCTTTGAATCTGGCCGGCATCAGGAGTGCGGGATGCTTTTATAGCCTCCCATGTCGGAGGGCCATCACCGAGGTTTCCAACAAGAAATGCCATCGCTTCTAACCCTTCTTTATCATTCGTTTTTGGATTGAGTGCAGCATTGAGTGCAGCTTGCGCGTCCGGTGCCGGGGCTACCGAACCACTGGCGGAAAGCATGATGATGCTCCTCACAAGTGCAGGATTGTCGTTCGTAAACATTCTGGCTACCTGATTACCAAAGCCATGACCGGCGATATCTACGATACCTAATTGGAGGGTACGAATGACACCAGCCACATCATCTGCAAGGGTGTACATGTTTATTTCACCAGCTTTCCCGGTGCTTTTTCCTGTTCCGCGCGGATTGATTCTGACGACCTGGTGTCCTGTTTTGGCAAGGGCTCTTGAGAGGTCTTTAAGATACACCGTATTCATACCGGCTTCAGGCAGAAGGATGATCGTGCTGCCTTTGCCTTCGGTGATATACTCCATGTTAGCTTCACCGATATCGACCATGGCGGTGGTGACCACTGTATCTATTACGGGAGCAGGAGTGTTCGTGGTTTCTTCAGTGGTTTCCTGATCGCTTGTCTTTGGGCCGCAATTGGTTAAAATAAGGGCACTGCTGATCAGCATCAGGATCAAAAAGTTGTTTTTAAAATTCATGTTTGTTAGATTCATTATTGTAAATAGTTGTCTTGGATAGGATGATGCCAATCTGTTGATTTCCATGGCTGGATGTCTTTTCAGACAGGTTTTGGCGCCACAAAACTGCGGAATTTGTCTCAAATCTCCATATAAATAGAAAAGCCCCTGTTTTCACAGAGGCTCAAGCCACTTGTAAAACCACTAAAAATCTTCTGGAGACGCAAGGGTAGCGAGAATCCGTTTATGAAATCCATCCTGGTCAGTTCACTGAAAACCGCTCCCTCAGTAGCTATTCGTGTTTTCCAAAAATCTTGCTGGTCGTAAATACAAGCCCCCAGGAATTATAGTAGTTCCATTTGTTATCCCAGACTGCTGCTATCCCTATTTCCCAATCTCCAGGAAGATGCCAACCATATTCAGCACCCAGTCGTGTGAGCGTAAGGTTATGGCCCCTGGAAAACTCTTCGCCAACTCCGGCAATAAGTGAAAGATGTTTTCCTGCTTTAAAGATCACCACGGGCACCACGGATACCGGGTAGTGCCTTTCAATGCTTTCATCCTCCGCATCCTCGATGATAAAAGATTCGAGTACAAGATCATTTTGTATACCGATAGCCCATTTGTCAGACAGCCAATAGTCATAGTTTAATGTCCAGGAAGCAAGCGCAAGCCATTTTGTATCGTTTTCAATTTTACCTTGAGATATATGTGTATGACCCAACCCAAGTGTAAGGCGATTGGTTCCTTTCATTCCATGATGCGCAGAAACAACTTCATGTTGAGCTATCCCTTGAAAGTGGAATAGGAATGCAAGCGTGTAGACAAGAAGAGGCTTCATAATACAGTATGCAGATAATTGAAGATGATCATTTCAATCCAAAGAGCGTCACATTAGCCCTGCCATTGAGTATGCCTTGCGTGTCATACCAGAATTCAACCGATTTGAGTTTGCGCCTTCCTCCACGCAAATCAATGACACGGCTTTCACCACCCTGCGGTATGTTGAACCGTATATCAATATTTTCAGGTGCCCCGCCATCATCGTAGCGCACGATCATCCGCACCATATTGATAGGCGCATCCGTGACTTTAAATTTCAATCGTCTGAAGAAATCATAAGGGCCTGCAACAAAAATAGCATCGTGGTCAGCTGAAAATCTGGCCTGAGTGCTGCCTAATAGTCTCCAGCTTCCAACGCTTCCTGCCCGTGGTTGAACGACCTGTTGGGCTTGCAAATCCATAAGGCTAACAAAGAATATGAATGCAAGGAGTATGATGTTTAGATGTATTTTCATTTTTAGTTTATTAAAGTTGATTCAACGATAGATTTTTCGACTGGAATACAATGCTTACCCAGTTTAGGATTGCATTCTTTATTTGATGGTCTCAGCAGCTTTCCACATCTTTTCCAGGTTGGGATTGATGAAGATGTCGATACGTCTGTTTTTCATTTTCCCTTCATCTGTAGTGTTGTCAGCTACCGGATGATATTGTGCACGTCCTCCACTGATGATTCTTTTAGCATCTACTTTGTAGTCTTCCGTTAAGACTCTGACAACTGCATTTGCTCTTGTCGTGCTAAGTGACCAATTGTCTTTGTATCCAGCTCCGGCAGGGACATTATCCGTATTGCCGATGACGTATAAGCTCGTGCCCGGAAAATCATTGATGACATCCGCCACGACAGCCAGCGCCTGCTTACCTTCCCAGCCAACAGAAGCACCTCCGCTGATAAACATCAGGCCGTTGTCCATAGAGAGATGAACCAGTCCATCCTCAAATTTGGCATCAATGCCTGCTGCCTTAAATTTATCAAGACCTGCTTCTGCTTTTGTATACAATTCCTTTAGTGAACCATGTTGCTCTTTGATTGCGCCATTTAATGCATCCAGATTTTGCTGGACCATGACTTTAGCTTCGGTGCAGCCCTTCATGTCCTTTTGTAATTTACTGTTTTCTTCAGCTATTGTTTTGTTCTTTGATTCGCTGGATGCCAACTCATTTTCAACAAATTTGATGACTTCCTCCTGCTCTCCCGCCAGGGTTCTCAATTGGTCGAGTTCCGTATTCACCTGTTCAAACTTTTTACTTGAGACACAGGATGCAAATGCAATACATATCGCAACTGTAAAAATTAATAATTGGTTATTTTTCATTGTTTATATTTTTTTAATTTTATTCATTGTTAATGGTTATCTACTTGTTTCGTCTCACGTCTCACGTCTCACGTCTCACGATTCTCTTTTCACTTAAATCTCAAACTGCAATCTGAATTGCCAGAAATTAGTTTTGCCAATCAGGTCATTTTTATCAAGACGCCCTAAGCCATAGGTAGCTTCTACTCTGAAATGAGCATTGGGATA
Organism: Saprospiraceae bacterium; assembly: GCA_031402955.1. Taxonomy (GTDB): domain Bacteria; phylum Bacteroidota; class Bacteroidia; order Chitinophagales; family Saprospiraceae; genus Opimibacter. The sequence continues at coordinate 3,291 of JANNSS010000368.1, read as the reverse complement.
CCAGCTCAGCGCCGTGGTGAACCTTCCGAATTTTCCTCCGGTGACGGCTTCATCCGTCATGTTGGTGTGTGTATAGCGCATGCCCAATTCAATCGCACCTGGCCCGCTGTCCTTACTGAAATCAAAATTCTTTTTTGGAAGTAGCTTGCCGAGGTTGCCATTGTTCTTGTTGTATCTCCTGTTTTCGCCGGTTATAAACCAGCTGCTGCCGATCTGCCAATAGGTGAAAGAAGGATTATCTGCAATGTTGCTGCTGACAAGCGTATTCATGTACTCTGCCATGAATGTCAGCGGGCCTCTCACACCGATCGCTTCCAGCATCAATGTGTTTGCCCCTGTTGCTTCAATAGCCCCGGTGTTAAGATAGGAAGGAGCTGAATTCGCTTCCGGTTTGGCCTTGTAACTCAAAGTGCCCTTGGTGTCACTCGTGTATCGGTATCCAATGCCGACATGAACAAGATTGCGGTCTGAGGAATATGCAGGCAGAGCGGTGACCCGTGACGTAAATTGTGTTCCATTGTCTTTAAAGGAATTGCCCGTCTCCCAGTAGTTATTGAATGCGCCGATGGTGTAAGTCATGCGTTGCTTCATAATGCTGTTGGAATAGCGGATCCCGATATTCCTCTGCCGTATAAATGCAGGTACACCAGTTCCACGCTCCGTCCAGGGCAGTTGGGTGCCTGGCGCGACATACTCGTGGCCGATTCCTTCTTTTTGTTTCCCGACCGTCAGCCATCCTGCTTTCTTTCCGAAAGGGATTTCAATGTTCCAGTCAATGAATTCAAAATTCTTCTTCCCTTCCGGCGCGTCGAGGCCATTGAAGTTGGCACTGATCATATACCGCCATGGATTTTCGCGGAAGCCCAGGATTTTTCCGGAGATGATAAATCGATCACCACGAAACTCAGTAGCCGCATCTACTTTGCCTACCTGCGTAAGGCTGTTATCATCCTGCACAAGGAAGGTATGGTCCAGTAGTAAAGCCAATCCAAAGTTCATCGTAAAGAATTTGGTCGGTATTTGGTTCCAGCCTTCCTCCATGATGGGAGGTGCGGCGTTTGGCGATTCATCCCGGCTGATCATAGCGGTATCATTGAGTGTGACCAGGGCATTTTGTGCATTTGAGCTCATGACCACCAGTGTTGTAAACACAATCAGAATATATTTATTCATTAGCGGTTCTTTGTTTCTTTTCACTCTACCGACCGGTTCGATCGCAGGAGATGGAAGAGGGCTTGAATCTTATAGATTATTAATTGCCAATGTGTGCCAACCGAAAAACGTAAATTTCATAAGTGGTAGCAACAAGAGACGCATAATTAACTAATGGTATGACTGGATTGCTACTTACCTGTGTTTATAGGGTTGAGTACCAAATATAAAGGTCAGCAGAATCAACTATGTAGAAGTGTAGAATTGGTTCTACAAATAAAGTAAGGCCACCTCTTATAGGAAATAGAAAAGCCCTCATTCATCATGAGGGCTTTTCTATTTCTGAAGAAAGTAACTTGTGTTATTTCTTAAAGATGGTCTTACCTTCTTTGATCGTTTCAGTCACCTTGATGTCTTTGATTTTCATAGGGTCGATTTTCAGTGGATTCTGATCAAGGATAACAAGATCTGCCAGCTTGCCAACTTTCAGGCTGCCTTTTGTATCTTCTTCAAAAAACTGGTATGCACCCCAGATCGTAATGGATTGCAAAGCCTCGTAAGGGGTCAGTCTTTCGGCTGCGCCCATCACAGTGCCACTCCGGCTGGTTCTATTAATGGTGGTCCATAATATCATCATCATATTCGGAAAGGCTACCGGTGCATCTGTATGACTGGTTACGTGTAATCCCTTATTCAGGGCTGATTTGATTGGGCTGATTTGATCTGCTTTCTCTGGCCCTATTATTTTTTTGTACCAATCGCCCCAATAAAAGGTATGCATAGGAAATAGCGAAGCAACAATATCATATTTCTTCAGGCTGTCCAATTGATCCATCCGCATCAGTTGCCCGTGAATCAGGATATTCCGACGATCGGTATTGCCATATTTTGCGGATGCATTCTGCAAGGCACGGAGCCATTGGTCAATGGAAGCATCCCCATTACAATGTGCTTTCATTTGCCAGTTGTTGACAAAGGCTGTGTCCACAATTTTCTGTACTTCTTTATCATCCGGGATGGCGGGGTACCCACTGTATCCCTTTTCTTGTCCATGCGGGGGTAGGAGATAGGGTGTAGTGCGCCATGCTGTACGTCCTTGTGGAGATCCGTCAAGTGTTACTTTCAATCCCCCCACGCGGTAATGATTTTTGTAGGTGCGACTATTCCATTCGCTGTGCAGGTATTGCGGAAAGCGATAATTGATATATGAAATTACGTCCATTTTCATTTTTCCACGCATCGCATAATCAGCCATCTGTTCGTGGTTGGTGGTGGCCATGCCCTCATTGGCAGTGGTATAACCAAAACTAGCAGCCAGATCCTGTCCGCGGTCGAAATAATAATCCACCAGCTCGGGATCTTTTGGGCCAAAAAGATCCAGGAATACGGCGAAGGCTGCATTCTCTTCTAATACTCCATTGGGTTCCTGCGTTCCAGGTATACGGCGTATTGCTCCGCCAACGGGGTCCTTAGATGCTGCATTAATTTTTTTCATCTCAAGCCCTTTACTGTTGAGTACGCAAAAATGCCCGGAAATATGAGTGATACAAACGGGTATGTCTTTTGAAACCTGGTCGAGCTCTTCACGCGTTGGAAATCGATTCTCCTTGAGTACTGCATCGTCAAAACCCATACCCAGGATCCAACCCTGAGATTTGTCGGTCCCATTAGCGGAATGCCATTTTTTTAACTCTTCTACCAGATCATTAATACTGTTACAATTCCCATCCGGGCTTGAGAGCAGGTTAGCGGTAACGGCCTGTGCACCAAATCCGGTAAAATGTGCATGACCATCAATGAAACCGGGAACCAAAGTTTTTTCCATAAGGTCATTCATCACCGTGCTGTCCCCCTTCATCTTTTCTGCATCAGCTTTGCTGCCAACGAAAACAATTTTACCGTCTTTCACGGCGATAGCCTCTGCATAGGTGGCACTATCACCTTCCATGGTGATGATGTCGCCGCCAAAGTAGATTGCATCAGCTTTGTCAGCAGCTACTGACTCTTTTACACCAGTATTGCAAGAGATTATTATCAATACCCAGAACAGAACAAGTATTTGATTAACCAGTTTCATGATTTGATTTTTTGATTTAATTATTTTGGAAACACCATTGTTATAGCTGCACGAAGTCCATA
>JANNSS010000367.1:0-40130 GCA_031402955.1 Saprospiraceae bacterium | reverse complement strand
GTCAAGAGTTAATGGAATTCCGGTTTGCCCCTAAATCCCCTAAAGGGGACTTGTATCTTCCTTTAAAGCTTATAGGTTGATGAGTTGATGGGTTTATCTGCTTAGAAGGTTAGGAGTTTAGGAGGTTAGATTACTTCCGTTTATACACAATTTAAACCGCAGGGCCGTTGCAGGAGTTTGCTCCTGCAACCAAGAGAATTCCTATTGAGAATTCCTTTTAGAATCACGGTTGTCGCAGGAGCAAACAGTTCGACTTCGCTCACGGCATCGCTCCTGCAAAGGCAATCCCCTTAAGCTAGTTGAAGTTAATATAGGGCAGAAGCCGGTCACACCATGTCGAGTCGGGGGGATAGATTTTCCTGAGATCGGATGCATCTGTGAAGGGGCCGTGCTGGGTTTTGTAGGCCTGGAGTAGCCGAATCATTTTCTTGTTGAGATACGGATGGTTAAAACTGCTGAAGTCGACATTGTTGATGGCGATAGTTGTTGGTGGGTGAGTAATGGTCAGACGGGGCAGGATTTTTTCGAAAGTTTCAGGGGGAAGGCCGTAACATTCTTTGAGTTGTTCCACATCTTGAAAGCCTCCGAGGCTGGTTCTGTATTTGATGATGCGTTCTGCAAGCACAGTGCCGATGCCAGGTAGTGATTCCAGTTCGGAAGCAGAGACTGTGTTGAGATCAAGAGGAGTTGTTGAAAACTTTTCCTTGGGAGAGCCATTATCCGGGTAGGTCGATCCACTTTTGGTTTCAGGAAAAATAATCAGCGATGAAACTGCTTTCCATTGAGCAGTGTCCATGCCATAGATTTTCAAAAGATCTTTTTCATTCTTGACCACGCCGCCGGCAGCAATATATTTTTCAATATTAGACGCAGCCTTGGAGGAGAAGCCTATAGCACGTAATTCTTTCCAACTTGCGTTCATGATTTCAACGGGCATGAGATCGACATCCGGTGATGAAGCTTGATATTGAGGGTACTCATTGTCTTGATTGTATTCATAACGTTTAGGTGGGTAGCGTCGGTCCTGTTGCGTCGAATCAGATGCATGCACGATATCTGCAAATGTTTTGTTTTCGAAATTCCCTGCAGACTGAAACACTGGAGGTGGCAGGACGTATTTGATGAGTTCCCAGCCCAGGAGTACGCCAACGAAAACGATGAGACAAATGCGGTCTGTACGTGAAATGGTGAAATGATATTCGTGTTTCATACCGGTAGCTTGAAGTAACCTTGTTCACCGATATCCCAGTAGCTGATATTCTGCTCAGTAAAAAAACTTATCAATACTTTTCTGGGGTATGGCTTGAGATATGCAGGGAGGATAACCATCAGATCCGGCTGGGCACAGATAAATGATTTCAAAGCATTCAGGTCTGTGCATTGGTCCACCAGCAAATGTGTAATGAAGATATTGGGGTTGGACACATGATCTTCAGCAGGCCATATTAAAATTGTTGCATTTGCAAACTGGAGCATACGCGAAGTATAGTTAAACTTCGGTGTTGAAAAACCATGGTCATCTGTAGTAGAAATTGTATGAATCACATCACGGTGACATCGGTTGCCTCTGGCAGCAAATTCAACACTACCTGGCGTAATGATAGTGTCCTGAATGGAGATGCATTGCCCATCCACTAAAACATCTGCCAGCAAGCCGTTAAAATGATGATAGATGACGAGTTCATCCGCCTGCCACTGGTTAGCTCTGTGGCATCCTAGCGTGACTAATGCTGATAGCCCTGCGATGTAAGTTGCTTTCTTTCCGACTGGCCACAAATAGATGAGTGCCAGCGAAAACATGACGGCCATCACAAACAATAGCAGACCAGCTAGGGCGGGAAGTGAATAGTTCATCTCCGGATTGAGCCCGGCCATCCATTTCATGCTCAGGATAAACCAGTGCCCTGCTATATCATACCAGTGCCACAGGAAATCTATGCCCACGACCGAAAGGCAAATATTGATCAGTGATCCGAATATGATGACATAACTCGCCGGCATCGCAACCAGGCTGCTCGCAATAAACGTCAATGGAAACTGATAAAACTGACGAAGGATAACGGGTAGAATAAATATTTGCGCGGCGATTGATACAGCCGTGATCTCCCAGGTGCGGTGGAGTATAATATTTTTGAAAGAAAAATACCGGATGGTGGGTTGAGCATAAAACAAAATGCCCGCCATCGCCAGAAATGACAATTGAAATCCGACGTTCATCCAGACAAAAGGATTGATCCAGAGCATCACAAAAGCGGCAAAGCCCAGCAGATTCCAGATCGGGGTGTTCCACCCCATCGCTTTGCCCAACAGATAAAGTAGAATCATCAAGCCTGATCTCACGACTGCAGGACATGCACCAGTCAATCCCATATACAGGACGATGGCTATAGCATAACATGCAAATCGAAAGATGCGTCGTGCATACGTGCCTGCTCCGGGAGGGCCCAAAAAAAGCAGCAGCATACTATAGATCATCGCCATATGCATACCGGATACAGAAAGCACATGCATGGCACCTGAATCGGCAAAGGCATCTCTTATTTCCTCATTCATATACGTCCTGTCTCCCCAGACCAATGCATTCGTCAGTTGTCCAACTTCAGGAGATGTATGTGCACTCACTATAGCACAGAGCGTTGATTGCCATTTGGCAGTATGCCGAAACAAAGAAATATCCGATTCAATTTGTGGAATGACTTCTGATCCTTTGCAGGATAGCTGATAGCGAATGCCGATTGATCGGTAATACTTTCGAATATCAAAAGCGTGCGGATTCATAGGTGCCTTGAATGCAGAAACCCATCCCTGGATATAAAAGCGGTCGCCCGGAAAAACCTTGCGGAGATCCGTCTGGCGGATTTGTACCAGGATATACTTGTCACTGTATCTGATAGCGCCCGAAGCACTATCACTATGGAGTCCTTCCTGGCTGCATTTGAGTGTGATGGATTGTTCTTTTACTTTTAAGACCTCCATGACGCTGACGACTCCTTGCATGCGGATTGATTCCGTCATCAACTCTTTTGGAAATATTTCTTCAACAAAGCTGGTGACCCTGATCATGCCTCCGGTGATGATCAGGATACCTATAGCTATGGTGGACCAGATCTGAGTTCCCGGTTTAAACCTGAATAAACTGATTAAGCCACATACCAGCGAGATGACCCAGAAAGCAGTCATCAATGCATCGTCCGGAACCAAGGGAATGAACTGGGGAATACTGTATGCCAGGAGCAGTAGGAGGGCAAACCACAAAAACGGACTGTTTCTCAGGTTGATCATTGTTTTCAGCTGTTCAGTACTAAGTGTCCTGAAACAGGTAAATTGTTACCCCTGGGGTGTTAAAATCCTGAGAAATATTTTTTTGGCATGATTTTTTACCCTTTTATAGCTGGAAACTAGAATATTACATAATTGACTACCAGGTACCTGGCATATATAGCCCTCCTGGCTGGATGGATTTGCTTTTGCTACTGGTTGTATGCAGAAGGGATAGCTCCACGTCTGCACGGTCCCCGGGAAAAGTCCTGGCCGGCGTATTCAGAAGATATTCCTTTTCCCCTGGCATTTAACTGGGCTTCAGATGTCCCTCTTGCCGGACTAGGGTATGGCGATTACAGGACCCAGTATGATGATCTGGACTCCATTGATGAGATCGTGATCATCACCGGATTTTATTTCAGGGACGAGGCGGAGACGATTAGTGAGCTCCAGGATCTTGGCAGAAGGAGAATCAGCGGGATGCTTGATTATCATCAGATCAGCAAGGGCCGTATGATGACTCAGGTGTCCGTGCAGGAAATCTCTGCTGATGTGAGGTCAAACCCATTTGAAGCAGTCAGGGTAGAACGCATACCTGTGGCAGAAATATTATCCATCACCGATGATACGATGGAGATTTATTTTCCATTGAAAGATTCCCTGATGATCCCGCAGGTTGTTACAAATCGGGTCATAAGTTGGTTTAACAAAACATCTAAGCATAAAGAAAGTGTCGTGTATGTAGTTGGGACAGCAGACGGAAGTGGAATAGCGGAATCCGCCGATATAGCATTGGACAGGGCGCTGATTATAAAAAAAATCATATTAAGTGCCGGTTGGAAGGAAGAACAGATACAGCTCTCCACCGGGCAACGAAACCACCCCCTTACCCTCCAGAATCGTTGTGTTGTCGTTTATTTTGAGTAAGGTGTAAAACAAGAAATCATGCTGTGGTTAAATATCCTGAACAATGAGAACTTTCTGCTTGCGGCGGAAATCCTCTTTATTGTTATTGGCTCTATGCTCTTAGGTATCCTGTTGAGTTATCTAAATTCAAGTGGCACAAGAACTAAAATATCTGAACTCACTGCAGCCCTCGAGGAGGAGAAAAAGCAGGCTGTCGAACTCAGAGAACAGATCTCGCAGATCAGCCAAATCCGAACTGACCTGCAATCCGGGTTAGAGGACATTAATGCTAAATCCGCAGCGCAGGCCCGGGCTTACTTTGATCAGCAGCTGTACCTTCAAAACCGCGACGAAGAATTTAAAAATCAAAAGTCAACCATTGATGCACTTCAGGCAACAATAGATACCTATCAACACAAGCTCAGGATCATCCAGGAGGAACTGGAAAAATCACATAGCCAGGACGCACGTCCGAGAAGAACTAACAACCCACCAACCGTCAGTGCCAATTTTGAACATGTCAGCAAATTGCTGGGCAAGCAGGTCACCGATAATGATCTGACCCTCATCGCCGGGATTGGGCCAAAGACCGCCACCTTATTACAGTCAAAGGGCATAGATACCTGGGAGGAACTGGCCAACGCCAAGGTAGAAACCCTCAAGGCAATCCTCGATGAAGCAGGAGGTGTCTACAAATCCCAGGACCCAACCCATTGGGCAAAGCAAGCTGTGATGGCTTCGCAGGGGGAATGGCGTAAACTGAGGGTCTTTCAGGAAGCGTTAAAGAAAACTGAGTAGAAACCTGGCCGGGTTCGTCTAAAAGTCGGGTCCTCTAAACAATTCATATCTGTCGGTTGTCCTATCTTGCGAACCTTAAACCACTTTGTGTTTGCAACATCTCAGCGTCCTCCGGAAATTCTTCTTAAAGTATAAATATCATCTCCTGCTGGGGGTCGTCTTTGTCGCGGCAGGTAACTATTTCAGGGCCTGGCAGCCCCAGGTGATCCGTGAAGCACTTGATTACGTCCTCGAACAATTGAAAGCTTATCAGGTAGCTGACGGACCTGCCAAAGAAGCTATCCTTGGATCCCTGAGCGGTGCATTGTTCCGCTTCGGTGGACTCGTCTTTTTGCTTGCCCTGATCATGGGGGTCTTCATGTACTTTATGCGCCAGACGATCATTGTGATGTCACGCCTGATCGAGTATGATCAGCGTAAAGAAATCTATGATCACTATCAACAACTCGATAAGGGCTTCTATCGTCGCAACAGTACCGGGGATTTGATGGCCAGGATTACGGAGGATGTCAATAAAGTCCGGATGTATCTCGGACCTGCGTTGCTGTATGGCATTAACCTGGTTACACTCTTTGTGATGGTTATCTATGCGATGCTCAAAGTGGATGTCAGACTGACTTTATATTCCTTGCTACCGTTACCACTTTTATCACTGTCTATTTATTATGTCAGCCGGAAGATAGAACGCCGGAGTCAGTCTATCCAGGCCAAACTCAGCCAACTCACCGGCATTGTCCAGGAAGTATTCTCAGGCATACGGGTGGTCAAGTCATACACACAGGAAAAGGCTTTCGGTGCCCATTTTGAGAAAGAGAGTGAGGAATATAAACTCAAGAACATGTCTCTCGCGCTGGTGGAGGCTATGTTCGTTCCGCTGATGATGGTGCTCATCGGACTGAGTACTATACTGGTCATCTTCGTCGGCGGATTGCAGGTTTTTGAAGGGACGATCACCACAGGTAATATTGCAGAGTTTGTCATCTATATCAACATGCTGACCTGGCCTGTGACCTCTATCGGTTGGATCGCTTCTATTGTACAGCAGGCTAATGTATCACAGGGTAGGATCAATGAGTTTCTCAATACAAAGTCAGCGATCCAGAATACAGGTACCAGGAAAGGAAAAATAAAGGGCCAGCTCGCATTTGATCACGTCACCTTCACGTATCCTGATTCAGGGATCACAGCAATCAGTGATCTCTCTTTTACGGTGGAGCAAGGACAAAAAGTGGCGATCATCGGGCGGACAGCTGCAGGCAAATCAACCATTGCCGATCTCATCCTGCGGATGTATGATCCGACCAAGGGTAAAATCATGGTGGACGGCATCTCATTACAGGATTATGATCTGAATGCTCTGCGCGAAAACATAGCCTATGTGCCTCAGGATGTCTTCCTTTTTTCGGATACGATCGAGGCGAATATCAAGTTTGGCAGCCAGGAGTCCTCCCGGGAGGTGGTGGAGCAATACGCCCGGCATGCGGCTGTGTATGACGATATCATGGGGTTGCCTGAAGGCTTTGATACGCGTATCGGGGAGCGGGGCATAACCTTGTCCGGAGGTCAGAAACAGCGGATTTCTATAGCCCGGGCACTGATCAAGCATCCTGAATTTGTCATTCTGGATGATTGCCTCTCTGCTGTAGATACCCAGACCGAACATACGATCATCGATTTCCTCAATGAGGAATTGTCCAATAAGACCGCCATCATCATCACCCACCGCATCCTGGGGATGTTGGATTATGACAAAATACTGGTGATCGACAACGGGAAGCTTGTCGAGGAGGGCACTCATGATCAGCTGATCACCAGGCATGGCCACTACTATGAACTCTGGCAGCAACAACAGGTGTCCGGTATCCTTGAGGAAGAGGATATGATGCCCTGAGCTGAGGAGGCCGGTCTATTAGGATATTCCAATTATAAACTTAGATTTGCTAAACAAAAATGTGAGGCATGACGAATAGTAACGATTCCAGATTTGAAAATGTCTACTCCAAAAAGGTGAAGGCAGGCAGCAGGCGGACCTATTTTTTTGACGTTCGGAAGACACGTGGTGAGGATTATTACATTACGTTGACAGAGAGCACCAAAAAGCACAATTCCGACAGTTACGAGCGCCACAAGATTTTCCTGTACAAGGAGGATTTCAACCGCTTTTTAACTTCACTTCAGGAGGTAGTCGACCATGTAAAGGTTGACCTGATGCCAAACTATGATTACGAAGAGTTTGACCGCAAGCAGGCAGAGTGGGAGGCCAACAACCAGAACCATCCGGAAGGACAAGAAGGACAAGAAGGACGAGTGAGTAGTGCTGATACGGATGAGATTGCCTGGTAAGGCTTACTCTTTTTTCTGCTTAATTGGTATTAGCGGATTTTTTGAATAATCAGATTCTCTGATACGTCATTCATTTTTACTTTGAGCACATAATGCCCTGCCGGCATATCCTCCATTGCATACGCTACATGTGAACCTGGTAAGGATTCCCTTTGTGACCAAACTAACTGCCCTTCGAGATTATACAATGATAAACTGAGAAATTCTGAAGGCTCCAGTAAATCAATGATCAGCGAAGAAGCCAATGGATTTGTTACCCTGAAGGTGCGGTTGCCTGAAGCCGTGCGGACAAATCTTAGCGGTGATGAAATATGGCTTCCATCATCCTGCAAAAAATCTATGCGATACACATACCTGGTTGATTCTGCAACACGGCTGTCGGTGAATGAATATTTTGACTGACCTTCCTCCAGATTAACTTTTCCAATAGATTGAAATGTCACTCCACCATCAGCTGACCTGTTGATGTCAAACTGGCTGCCTTCTGAAGCATCTACGATAGCCCATTCCAATTGCACGGCTGCTTTCTCCCTGAATGCCTGGAAGGAAACGAAATCTATAGCTAACGGAGGATTGGAGATTTCCATGACAAACAATCCATTGTTCATATCAGATGCGATGATCATCCCTGAAGGGAAAAAAGGATAGACTCCCCAGCATCCTTCATATCCAGTATATCCGGTGTTTTCCGGGTAGGTGTCATAATAGGCTACGAGTTCGATGTCGTTTGGATTGCTGATATCAAACACCTGCACGCCATCATGATAGTAGGCGATAAATGCCAGATCGCCCATGATGAAAGGATTGTGCGCTATACTCGATCCTGGAGCGTTTGGACCTAATAATTCGGAGTAGAACGTAAAGAAATCATCAGAGGAAATGTTTTCAGGATCTGTGATATCCACGAGTTTGACATCACTCCCATGGGTCTCATCACACATGACCAGCATTGTACCATCATCATTGACCCAGCTGCTGTGGTTATAGCCTGTTTCCGGATAATTTTCAATAGCACCTATGACTGTAAAACTTGGCAGTGTGCTGAAATCATACATCTGGATTTTCGAAAGTGAGCCATGACTGCAGTAGGCGATATTGTCTCTGGCATACATATCATGTACATAGCCACCGCCGACCGTGTTGAGTGGTACATTTGCTGCGAGGGTAGGAGCAGTTGGATGGCCTACCAGATCAAGGATGACTAAACCATTATTGACCGTATTGGATCCACCTGCGTAGAGTTTTCCATTTGGTTCATCAATGAAGATAGTATGTGTCTTTGTCCAGTAAGAAGTCGTTTGTGTGACCATAGTGATACTGTTCGGTACCTGGCTCATGTCAAAAATCAGCAAACCCGATGTGCCTTCATCTGCTGCAGCATAGATATAATTCCCGTACGTCATAAAGTCTCTCCAGGCGGATTTATTTACTAAACCGGACGGAAGATTTACAACATGATGGCTATAGATGAGAACTGGATTGGCAGGTACGGTGATATCAATAAACAAAATGTCTTCAATGCCACCAATGATGGCTACTTCAGTGCCATTGGCATGCGTGAAGCCCCAGCAATCGCTGTATTCGATCGTATTCCTGGTTGGCAGATTAGGATCATCGTAGGTGCCGATGAGGGTCATGTTGAGAGAAGGCTGAGCAAGTGCCAATACAGGCATTGCTAAGACGAGAAAAAATAAAAATTTCATAAAGTGTTACTTAAGCCCAAAATGAAAACTGTCTCTTGATCAGCTAAAGATCAGGGTTTTCAGGCGCATTTCAAAGGATATTCTCCGGTAAAGTCTCGATTTGTCGGATCATGTCATCATTGATGTCCAGATGGAAGACCCATCGGATCAGCTTCTCTGTGATCGCCAGGCAGTTGATATTCCGGGCTGTTAGTGCTGCAGCTACTTGTGGTCCGGTCAGGTGATCCGCCACCCTGAAGATGACGATATTGGTGGCTACGGGGAAGACTTCACTGACCCAGGGCATAGATTCGAGTTTTCTGGCGCAGGCACGAGCCCGCGCATGGTCATCCCTGAGGCGATGGATGTGATGATCAAGCGCATAGATTCCTGCGGCTGCCAGATATCCGCTTTGGCGCATCCCGCCTCCCATGACTTTGCGGATCCTCCGTGCATAGGAGATGGTCTCCGCATCACTGATCAATACGGATCCCACCGGTGCGCCGAGACCTTTGGATAGACATATGGAGATGCTATCGAATAATTTGCCGTATGCAAGTGTTGTATCTCCTGTTTCCACAAGGACATTAAACAGGCGTGCGCCGTCCAGATGTGTTTTGAGATGGTGCTTGCGTGCCATGGCGACGAGTGCAGTTACTTCATCCAGCGTGTAGTAATTGCCTCCACCCATATTGATAGAGTTTTCAAGAATAAGAAGACGTGAGTTAGGGTTCCAGTCTGCTTTTGGTTTGACGGCCTCCTGCACCATCTGCGGAGATATAATTCCACGATTACCTCTCGTCACATGCATTGACACGCCTGAGTGAAAACCATATCCTCCAAGCTCGTATCGATAGATGTGAAATATTTCATCACAAATAATTTCGTCAAGTGGTTGTGTTTGTGCCTTGATAGCGATTTGATTTGTCATCGTCCCCGAAGGACAAAAAAGTGCAGCCTCGTGACCGAACATTTCTGCCATCTTTCTTTCCAGTGCATTGGTCGTTGGATCCTGGCCGAAGACATCGTCTCCTACTTCGGCTTTCATCATCGCCTCGAGCATGCCGGGGGTGGGGCGGGTGAGGGTGTCGGAGGTGAGGTTTATCAGTTGTTGTTGCATTTATTTTGATTGAGCTAGCCAATGTAATGAAAGTTAGGAGTCAGGTGTAAATTTTAGAGATGCAGGGACAGGACGCGTCCTGTCCCTACATCTCTAAAATTTACCCTCGTCTCCTGTTTACCACAAACCCTTATCTTAGGGCCATGTCAAAATATAACTTAGACAAAGAGAAAAACGGGGATGCCATGAAGCTGCTGGTCGCCCAGATGCAACGGAAATTGGAAATGATCGCCCTGGGGGGAGGGCAGAAGAAGATTGATAAGCAGCATGAGATGGGCAAAATGTCAGCCAGAGAGCGGATCAGTGCGCTTATGGATCCCGGGACATCGTCCATCGAAATAGGTGCTTTTGCCGGTGAGGGAATGTATGAAGAGCATGGTGGATGCCCTGCGGGTGGCGTGGTCGTAATGGTCGGTCATGTTTCAGGCAGGACCTGTGTGGTGGTAGCCAATGATGCGACTGTCAAGGCAGGCGCATGGTTTCCAATCACCGGGAAGAAGAATCTGCGTGCGCAGGAGATCGCGATGGAAAACCGGATACCTATTATCTATCTGGTCGATAGTGCAGGTGTTTTTCTACCGATGCAGGATGAGATATTTCCGGACAAGGAGCATTTTGGAAGGATATTCCGCAACAATGCAAAACTATCTTCCATGGGCGTACCGCAAATAGCGGCGATCATGGGTTCATGCGTGGCAGGAGGAGCCTATCTGCCGATCATGTCTGACGAAGCACTGATCGTCGAAGGCACAGGTTCGATATTTCTGGCCGGACCATATCTTGTAAAAGCTGCCATCGGAGAAGATGTTGATCAGGAAGTACTTGGTGGTGCTTCTACCCATAGTGAGATATCAGGAGTCACAGATTATAAAATGCCTGATGATGCGACCTGTCTGAAAACCATCAGAGATCTTGTGTCACGTTTTGGTCCTTTCAATACTGCTGGTCTCAACAGAGAGAAAACTGTTCCACCTCCGGGCGATCGCGATACTATAATGTCGCTCAGGCCTGAAGAAGGTTCTAAGCCTTATTCGATGAAGGAGTTGTTGCGTCATCTTGTTGACGGCGGTGAGATGACGGTATATAAGGAAGAGTATGGCAAGTCCATCGTATGTGCCTACGCGCGCATTGATGGTTGGTCCGTAGGTATCGTGGCCAATGAGCGTGAGGTGATCAAAACGAAAACAGGGGAGATGCAATTTGGCGGTGTGATCTATTCTGACTCTGCTGACAAAGCCACGAGATTTATCCTCAACTGCAACCAAAAGAAGATCCCGCTTGTTTTTATCCACGATGTCACTGGTTTTATGGTGGGCAAACGCTCTGAGCACGGCGGCATCATCAAGGATGGTGCTAAGATGGTCAATGCCGTAGCGAATAGCACTGTGCCGAAGATTACCATCATCGCCGGTAACAGCTTTGGTGCAGGCAATTATGCGATGTGTGGAAAAGCATATGATCCAAGATTTATCGCTGCATGGCCTACAGCAAAGATTGCAGTGATGGGTGGTACCCAGGCGGCCAAGGTGTTGACACAAATTCAAGTTTCTTCACTCGAAGCAAAAGGACACAAGCCTGATCCGGAAGGAGAGAAAGAGCTCTTTGAAAAAATCAAAGCGCGGTATGATGAGCAGACGTCGCCCTACTATGCAGCTGCGAGGTTGTGGGTAGATGCGATTATCGATCCAAGGGATACGCGTGAATTTATTTCAAATGCGCTGAAGGCTGCAGATCATGCGCCGATAGAGGTGTTTAATACGGGGGTGCTACAGACGTAGGGCAAGGAGCAAGGGGCAAGGAGCAAGGAGATAAGGCAAGGAGCAAGGGGCATGGAGAATTTATTCTACTGCGTCGTTGCGCGAGATTTAATATTCGTTGCGCCGTTGCGTCGTTGCGCGAAACATTTAAAAATTTATGAACTTAAAAAGCCTGGTGCTGTGTGTATGTTGCTTTGGACTATCCTTTGTCCGGAGTAGTGCACAGGTATCGTATGTAGCGCCGGATAAAGTAAATTCAATGAAGATCACTGCGATGGATTATCAATCGTTGTTGTTAGATCAGTTTGATTTCAGATCATCATTAAAGCCATCATTGTCTCCACCATTTTCAATGTTTAAGCATACACCCGCGATCAATCACTTGCCGGGGATGTTTTGTAAGCTGGAATATAAAATCGAAACGAAGAGTAAACTGGCTCCGCGGTTTAGATTGGGTTCATTGCAGTATACGGAATGGATGGAGGGGAAGGGAAATTATTATGTGCCGTACTGAGGGCAAGGGGCAAGGAGCTAGGGGCAAGGAGAAAATGTCTGGATACAGTTCCAGCTTTTAATCAATACCCAATACCCAATAGCGAAGGAAAAGTAAGAAGTAATAATTTACTTTCTGAGTATTCAAAGGCCTTTTATGCCCCTTTGGCCTCTTCAGCCGCTTGGGCCTCTTTAGCCTTTTGAGCAGAGCCTCTCACGTTCTCACGCTCTCACCTCTCACGCTCTCACGCTCTCACCTCTCACGCTCTCACGCTCTCACGCTCTCACCTCTCACCTCTCACTCTCTTACATAAGGAGATCATCTTTTTTGACGGGTCCTTCCATCGTGTAACCTTCTGCGTATTCTACACCTATCAATCGTCCTATCTCGCGGGCGCGGGCACGGAGGAATTCGAAAAAATCGAGGCCGGAGATGGGGGTGTGTGGCTCGCTGGAGACGGGATCATAAAACTGTGATTTGAAGGCGAGGACAGCTTCATTTTTCTTCTCGATCCAGGGCGTGATATCGACGCATATATCCGGGGTGATGTAACGATCCTGGATCATGTGGTACACTTGTTTTGGACGCCATGCCTGGAGGAGGTGGCCCTGGTCTTCCATTTCGATTTTAGGGAGGCCGGCGAGAAAGCAACTCTCTGAAACGAGCTGTGATGCTCTGCCATGATCAGGGTGGCGGTCACGGATCGCATTCGTGATGACGATCTCAGGTCTGTACTTCCGGATCGCGCGGATAATGGGCATCTTATTCGATTCGCTCAGGTCAAAGAAGCCATCTCTGAGTCCGAGGTTTTCGCGCACGGCCAGACCCATGATGGTAGATGCTTTTGCTGCCTCTTCTGCGCGTAATGCAGCATTTCCACGGGTGCCAAGTTCGCCGGCAGTTAGATCAACTACGCCGATGGTGTATCCGGCAGCGATGTGCTTGAATACCGTGCCGGCGCAGCAAAGTTCGACGTCATCAGGGTGGGCGGCTATGAAGAGGATATCTGTTTTCATGTTGATGAGTTGATGTGTTGATGGGCTTATATGCTTATAGCTTATTTCGGATCGACAATTTATGAGTGTTGAAACAGAGTTTAGATAGTTTAGTTTATGTTGCTGTTCGCAACCTAAGTTTAGATAGTTTAGTCACTTAAATCGCTATTTGAAGTTTATAACTTCAAATCAATATCCGAATCAAAGATCAAACCAGCAGGAGCAATGATAGGAAGTTTTCAACTTCCAGGTAATTACTGCTCTATGCCCATCACCATCTAATCAACGCCGCCCCCCACGTAAACCCACTGCCGAATGCGGCGAGGCAGATGAGGTCGCCTTTCTTTACTTTCCCGGCTTCTACTGCTTCTGCCAAGGCTATTGGAATAGAAGCAGCTGTGGTGTTGCCATAGCGCTGGATATTGTTCCAGACCTGGTCATCACGGAGGCCCATTGTTTTTTGGACAAACTGACTTATACGAAGATTGGCCTGGTGGCAGACGAGGAGATCGATGTCTGATTTTTCAAGACCGGCAGCTTCGAGGACTTCGGCAATCACTTCCGGGAATTTGGCAACAGCGTTTTTAAAAACAAGCTGGCCATTCATATTCGGAAACAGCATGCCTTCGGTGAGCATCCTGGGGCTGATGAACGTTTCTCCAAATTCAGCTTCTTCATATCCGTATACGGAAGGGTCTGGTGCATGCACGCCGCCATGTGAACCGGGATTGATCATCGCAAGTTCTTCGGCAAATTCGCCATTGGCATGAATGCGCGTAGCGAGTAAGCCTCTGAATTGTTCGTCCGTAGCGCTGATGACCACAGCACCTGCACCATCACCGAAGATGACGGTAACATTGCGTCCACGTGTGGAAAAGTCGAGGCCCATCGAATGTGTTTCTGCTCCGACGAGCAGAATATTTTTATACATGCCGCTTAGTATAAATGCATCTGCTACAGATAGTCCATACACAAAGCCACTACATTGATTGCGGATATCGAGGGCAGGTATTTCCGTTTTGGTGATACCGAGTTGACGTTGAAGGAGTACACCACATCCCGGAAAGTAATAATCGGGGCTCAGCGTCGCGAAGATGATGAGATCGAGTTCATCGGCATCCATTCCGGCATTGGCCAGTGCTTTTTTAGCCGCATTGGTGCCGAGTACGGAGGTAGTTTCTTTGTGTTTGGCGGCATAGTGGCGTTCCTGGATGCCGGTGCGTTCCTGGATCCATTCGTCGGTGGTATCCATATGTCGCTGGAGATCAGCATTGGTGACGATGTTTTCGGGAACGTAGTAGCCAATACCTTTTATATAGCTTGAAGGCATGATAGAGTGGGAGATGAGTGAAATTAACGGGACTCAAGATATTTAAAAATAAATCACCAACTTGTCGGTTGTATCACAAGTAAGATGCCGTTGGATGGAGTTTTCTCCGCCAACCACCGCGATATCTATCGCAATACCAAAGAGAATACTCAAATGAATCCTCATGGCTGGCGGCGAGAACGCCATCCAGCGGCCATCCGGCCGATATATGCCGTTGGATGGAGTTTTCTCCGCCAACCACCGCGATCCCTGTCGTAATAACAGCGAGAATGCTCATAGGAATTCACATGGCTGGCGGCGAGAACGCCATCCTGTGGCCATTCGGCTGATTTATGCCGTTGGATGGAGTTTTCTCCGCCAACTAACGCGATACCAGAGAGGATACTTGCCAGAGACATAGACGTATAAAGATTTACTAGCTTTATCGCCTTTCAAATCTGCACCTATGGAGGCCCAAAAGACAGCAAAAACATACAAGAACGTATTTGCCATATCCCTGGCGGTGATTACCTGGATATCGATTGGGCTTCAATTGTATCTGACGACTGCTAGTGTCAGTAATTTTTTCAGTTTTTTTACGATTCAGTGTAACCTGCTGGTCGCCATCAGTCTGACCTGGGCGGCATTGGCGCCTCAGTCTGCTGCAGGAATCTTTTTTAGTAAATTATCGGTGCAGACGGCGATTGCACTCTATATTTTTATTGTTGGGCTGGTCTATAATTTTGTCCTGCGACAATTGCATGACTGGGAGGGATTGCAATGGGTGGTGGATAATCTGCTGCATGTCATCGTACCGGTATTCTATCTCTTGTATTGGTTTCAATACAGGACCCCGGGGGTGATCGCCCGAAAGGAAAGTGTGTCGTGGATTATATTCCCTTCGCTATATCTGGTGTATACCTTGATCCGTGGTTCGGTCGTGGATTGGTATCCGTATCCGTTCCTCAATGTGCTCAACCTGGGGTATGAAAGCGTGTTGATAAACATAACCATCATGGTGAGCATTTTTTTAGTGGCAGGGGTGATTCTGATTGCTTTCACCAGGTCATTGAAGAGCAATTAGGAAGCTATCACGTATCTCCCTACGCGTTGATATGATTTAATCGTTTTTCTATTTTGGATCATTGAAAAAAAACACAATTCACTAAACCATGAAAAAACTAAACCTCGACATTATCATCGATGCTTCACCTGAGCAGGTATGGGACAGTATCGTGGACCCGGTTAAATACAGGAAATGGACCAGTGCCTTTGGCGAAGGTTGTTACTTCGAAGGCGGTTGGAACAAAGGCGACTCCATTCACTTCCTGGCCGTCAATGAAGCCGGTGGGCTCGAAGGTATGGTCTCCGAGATCGCGGAAAGCATCTATCCGGAGTATATCTCCATCCATCACCTCGGTATGATCAGCAATGGGGTCATCGACCTGACCAGTGATACGGTCAAGGCCTGGTCTCCTTCGTATGAAAATTATACACTCGAAAAACATGGTGATCATCAGACCCGCTTCGTCCTGGATATGGACACCAATGAGGAGTATTATGATATGTTTATGAATATGTGGTCGAAGGCGCTGGAGTTGTTGAAGGAAGTGAGTGAGGGGTGATGCTCCTTTTGCCCCTAAATCCCCTGAAGGGGACTTAAAATAGCTCATGGTTCAGGATGTGGTTGTTGGATACGGATTTATCTGAGGAGAGAGGGGTGATTGATTTATCAGGCTGATGGGATTAGGATAAACGAGAAGACGGTTGAATGAGAATAGGTGGAATAGTCCATTAGCGTGAATTAGCGAAGATCGAAGCGCAGCGGAGATCCCGCTCCGAACGGACGGCGGGATTAGTGGCTGAAATCTTTTAGCCCTTTAGCTACCAGCTTCCAGAGAATCTTGCTTTGTTGCTCTTCTCTATTCTCAGGCTGCGTATATAATGTATCAATGATAATCTGTCTCCAGACAGTCCTTCTGCCCTCTGCTCTATGCTCTCTGCTTTTAGGCCTCTTTCGCTATTCTGCCATTCTGCCTTTTCTGCCGTTCCTCCAATTACCTGATTTACCATTTACCGTTAAACATTAAACATATTCCCCTTTTTGCAGAACAGAAGTTTCCTTACCTTGGCTTATGCCAGTCCCTGAAGCCACTATGCCTATTATTTGATTCTGGATTCATATAGTGTCGTAATACACTGAAGCAGGAGGAGTGGGTGCCGTTTTTAAACGAAAGCAAACTTAAATAAACGTTTGTAAACGGGAGAAGGTGCAGGTATATACAAGCTATCGGTCATTAGTCACAGTTGCATCTTTCTCCACAAAACCCTAATTTGCAAGTCCTAAGACGAAATCATGGAACGTACTATTCAAATCCACATAGAGAAACTGCCAGAAGGTGTGTATCTGGCTACTTCAGATGATATTCAAGGGCTTGTGGCTCAAGGCCGAACGATCACAGAGACCCCTGAGATTGCCAGGGATGTCGTAAAGAAACTTTTAGAGTTACAAACAGGCAATATCAATCGAATAACCGAGGTCGGGTTAAAGTAGCGTATAGAACTGTATTAAACCAGTGAAAGAAAATTTTGGTGCCTATTAAAAATTGCATTATGATAGAACAGGTTAAGAGAGCCATTCAACAAATTGAAAAGCTCCCGGAAAGCAAACAAATTGAAATGGCTAAGCTGATCCAGGATGAACTTAGCTGGGATGCTACCATCCTCCAAAGTCAAAATCAACTCGCTTCAATGGCCAAAGAAGCTTTGAAGGAATATAAAGAAGGTAAGACTTCTGATGAGTCCTGGTAATGAAATCGGTTACCTCCACTAAATTCAGGAAATGTTTAGAAAAGCTGCCACAGCGTATTCAGACAAAAGCCCGTAGTGCATATCACCTCTGGTTAGAAAATCCATACCATCCAAGTCTTCAGTATAAACAAATTCACAGCATTAGCTCAATATATGCTGTCAGGATAAGTCTTGGTTACCGTGCATTGGGGATTCTTGAAGATGATACAATGGTGTGGTTTTGGATAGGTTCACATGAAGAGTATAATTCAATGATAAAAAGCCTTTAGGCTAAACAACCGATAACATTGGCTTCACAGCATGGCGGAATGTCCTGATCTTGATACTTTGATCCTTGAGTCAGATTGCACTATCTTGAAGATGAAAACCTGGAGCACCACGTCGTGAAGCCCGGGTCGTTTTCGAATTGTCCAAAGCGAAGTGCCTAAAGAATATTAAATTATATATAGCCATGCGATCTGCCATTTATATTCTCCTGCTGCTGATAATGCCTGGTAATGGAATCGGTCACGGCTTCGTCGTTCAGGATAAGATCCTTCCCATTCCAAAGGACGACTGAAAAACACTGCCGTTGACACTCGTCAGAGATGCCGGCTATGCCGACCTCGCCCCACTGATATAAACGGGAGAAGACACTTGGCGCCTTTGCGCTATTTTTCGAGTGTTGTTCTTCTTTTCAAGGCCATTGCCAGGAATCCCCTGCAACGCAAGGCCAAAAACCATCATTCTACAAATGAAC
The DNA here is from genome assembly GCA_031402955.1 of Saprospiraceae bacterium. GTDB lineage: Bacteria > Bacteroidota > Bacteroidia > Chitinophagales > Saprospiraceae > Opimibacter. The sequence continues at coordinate 21,916 of JANNSS010000367.1, read as the reverse complement.
TTTGTTTTATTTGGTTTGTTAACAAAAATTAAACCTGGAATAGTGAAACATCGATTTGTTTTCGGAACACTCTTAGGACTATTGCTATGGCATATGGCAGGTGCCCAAACAACCGTCAGTGGTGGCATATATAACAACACCACCTGGACATTGGCCAACAGCCCTTATTTGATGACCGGCAGTATTGTGGTCTTTCCTGGCGTGACCTTATCCATTGAACCCGGAGTGGAGGTAAGGGTGAAAGAGCATGGTTTGGCAGAAACGCAATACTACCTTGAGACGCGGGGTACCATCAACATGGTTGGTCAACCCTCTGCCCCTATCACTTTCAGGGCGGATACAGCTATAACTACAGTGGGCGCCTGGGCAGGCTTTATTATAAAAAATTCGCAGGGAGGATCCATCAATTACAATTTTGTAAACATTTCAAATGCTGTTAACTGCTTCGTATACGATGCCGGGTTACCTGATTTAATTCAATTGAACGAATGCAACTTCAGTTTCAACTTCTACGCCATCGTAGTAGGCCTCGAACTGGTCGCTGAAAATTGCACTTTTACAAACAACGACATTGCCATATACGGTTGGTCCAATTTTACCTTCAACGATTGTGTTTTCGACAACAACATCTCTGCCTTGTATATATACGCCAGTAGCTTTGAAATGTACGACTGCATAGTGAGGAACAACAACCTTGGCATAGGGCTCAACGCTGGAGCAATAAACGGTATTTTGGTAAAGAACACGCTTTTCGAAAACAACCTTCTGGCCTTCTATAACGCCAACAATGGCCTTATTGACTCGTGCAATTTCACCGGCAACGCGGAGGCTGTGACGAACACCACATACCTGAACATCAGCAATAGCAATTTCGATAACAACACAACAGCATTACAGGTGGGTTTCGGTACCAATGTGAATGACTGCCAAATCGTGCGAAATGAGACAGGTGTGGCGCTGGGCCCTATATCCTTCGGGCAACCAATGCCGGTGATCGAAAACAACCGCATCTGCTTCAACCAATCATACAATATTGATAACCGGACAGACATCAATATATTCATCCCCACGAATTGTTTCTGCATTACCGATTCCGCTGAAATAGAAGCCAGGATTTTTGATGGGTACGATGACATTACGAGGGGACTTATCAGCTATGCCATATTCGACACCACTTGCACCATCAGGCAGAGCGTGGTTAACAAATCAGGACCTATTACTTCATTAAATGACAGCGAAGCTTTAGAAGCAGTGCGCGTATATCCTATTCCAGTCACTCACCAACTAACCATCAGTAACAGCAGTGCATTTACTGCTTACCGCTTAGTATCGCTCACAGGGCAGGAGGTGTTGGTAGGGGGCCTAAAGGAAGGAATCAATACCGTTGACGTATCGCATATGCCGGCCGGCACCTATTTTCTGGGTCTTTATGGTGCAGGGAAGGAAAACCTTTTCTTTACCGTGATACATAACTAAAGCCAGGAAAGGTTTGGAGCTATTATGAAAATTTAGCGAATATATAAAAAGCATAAGATTGGTTAAGCGAAGTGATGATATCTTAAGCGCTATTTTAGAGTGCTGATAATGACGGGGAATCAAGTATACTATATTGCGTAGATAGTAGCGCCAGCCAGTATTTTGGCGATACGTATACTGGATCTTTTATGGTCTTTAAAACTCAAAACAAAAATAATCAAGATGAAAAATGTATTTTTTATCCTCTTACTCATTTCTTCTTCAATAGCCAATGCTACTGTTTGCAACGTTGACATTATACTGACGTCACAAGCTGATATAGACAATTATGCCGGCACATATGGATGTGATTCCATCATGGGAAACTTAGAAATTAGCGGAGGCGTTACCAGTTTGACTGGATTAAGCGGTATTAAGTATATTAATGGGTCTTTTAGTATTCAATACACAAGTCTAACCACTACTGCCGGGATGAGTATTCTCAAAACGGTAAATGGAAATGTTTTCATAGCTTTTAACAGCTCGCTTATCAGCATCAACGGCTGGAATAGCCTTGCAAATGTTGGAGGAAATATAGCTATTCAAAATAATGCTTCAGTTGTATTGATTGACTTTGATAAAGTTAAAAATATCGGCTTTAACAGTACTGACCCAACAAGCAATATTGTTGGGATCTTTGGGAATGCTTCCCTTACATCCATCAACACGTTTAAATCTCTCGAGCAATATAATGGAGAGTTGAATTTTGCTGGCAATCCTTTGCTTGAGAGTATATTAGGATTTGACAGCTTAAAAACGGTTACTTCTATCCGGATTTTAGACCCAAATTTAAATAATATCAATGGCTTTAGCGCCATAGATTCATTGGATAAATTTTATATCAATGGTCCTAATAGCATCGTTAACCTCGATGCGATGAGTCAGGTATTGACCATCAAAGAATTAACGCTGGCGTACATGCCCAACTTAAGAAGCATAGCTGGATTTTCTCAATTGATCAAGGCTGGTGATATAATATTGTACGGAATTCGGGATTTAAAAGAAATAAATCTGCCGAATTTAATCTCCGTCAACATGCTTTCTTTAACAGCTTTGGACAGTGTAGCCGTTTTAAATAACATTGGGGGTCTGGAAAGAGCTAACCTCCTGGCTATTTCACAGCTTCCGTTATTACAGTCCATTACTACTTTTAATAATCTTGCAGGCATCTATCAGGATTTAACATTGAGTTATAATCCTTTGCTTGAGGACATCTCAGGACTTTACAATTTAGAATATCTGAATGATATCAGGGTAGAGTTTAATCCACTGGTAAACACTTGCTGTTTCATCGCTGAGCTGCAAAGAATAGGTAGAATACAATCAGTGATTATTTTAAATCAGAATGGGCCTGAATGTTCTGATGTTATAGATCTTTTAGCAGAAGATTGCCAGGATGTTGATTTTGATTTTAGTATCGTTGATGACAATTGCAATCTTCGTTATAATCCTGACCAGCTCGATACAGATAGTGATGGCATCGGTGATGTCTGTGATAATTGTCCTCTGGTAGCCAACCTGGACCAATTGGATGGCAATCAAGATGGAATTGGAGATGCTTGTAGCTCAGGACCAAACGCTACAATGCAGCATGTTGAAGTGCAAGAAGCTGATATATTCATATCCAATCCGGCAAGAGGAGTTATTATGAAGTCCTCGAATGGGCTGTGCTACAGGATCAGTGTTGATAATCGAGGGAATATTTATTCTATGGAAGTTCAATGCCCATAATATTTTAAGCTTGCAGTAAAACAAATTACCTGCACTGCGATTCGCCAAATATTTTGGAACTTCCGCTCAGTTTTAGCTTGGCCTTCAAGATGATTACGATTTAGAGGAGGAAGGAATAAACAAGAAAAGTGAGCTAGACGAAATTCCAAAGATCAATACCAGCGCAGTATAACATCGGCTTCACACCATAGCGGATATATCAATCTCTGATACTTTGTTCCTCTAGCAAGATTTTGCTTGCTTAATCTGGCTATAGCGGCTGATATCGGATATGATATCATACCCGGTAAGTTGAGTGTTCGAGGTGGGGCTTATTTTCAAACATCCCTGTATGCTGCAGCATCAAATCAACGGTTGGATCTTGAGATGACGACGACGGAGGATATGACCAAATGCAAGTGGGTCATCATCGAGAATAAAGCCACCGCGCTGCATGGCATCCGTAATTTTCAATGGGGTGTGAGTGCATGGGCTACGTACGAAGTGTTGCCTCGTGTGCGGGTGGAAGTGGGTGTGCGACAGCAAGTGAATGATATGTATGTGATCGAGGATTACCAATCTTTTAGTTTTGATAATAATAGCTACAAGCCACTGACATTTTCGGCTAGGGTGAGTTATAGGTTATATAAGGGGTTTGGGGTGGAGTAGGGGTGGAGGATGGTTACCTGCAGCCATGAGGCTGCTGTGCGTGATTTTTAAAAGGACACAGTTTTGATGATTTTTCGGTCCGCAGCCGGAGGCTACGAACAACTTAGTGTAAGCTTATTACCTGTAGCCAGGAGGCTACTGATACAGATTCTTACAAGGGCACCGTTGCAGTGATTTTTCTGTTCGCAGCCTGATGCCTTTGCTTTTCTAGACAGTTTTCATATTTGTGGTTCAAAGATTCTAACTCAAAAGCTATGGCATCTAAGAAAGGCTACGAACATATTATTCCTTAGCCTTCATCAACTTGCCGATGCCCATGACCTGGCCTTTGGTGTCAATAACGCTATAGAGATACATGCCCTCACTCAATGTTTGAAGTGATACAGTTTCACGATCGGAGGATAGCTGCTTCACCATGACGAGTTGGCCGTTTGTATCGAAGATGCGCAATGTGTATTGCCCTGGCAACATATTCCTGAGTTCGAAGGTAGCGTCGTTAGTTACCGGATTTGGGGAAACGGATATGGAAATGGTTTCTCCGGTGACAGGGTTGATGGCTTCGATGACGCCATTGTCCTTGTAATCCACTTGTGCTGCAACAAGACCTGTTGAATCTACCGTCACGACGGCAATAGGCTCCTTTGCTGAATTGCTAAGGAAATCAAAGTATATCGTTGTATCTGCAGGAAAAAGATCCATGCCAAGGATTGTGGCGACGTCCACCCAGCCAAGAAAGGTGTGTACATCAATGCCGGTGGTGGTGTAGTCTGTACGCTTTTGTCTCAACACATCATATGTACCTCCCGGGATGGCAAGAGTTCCATAACCGTCTACCACTTCAAGGCGTTGAATAGTAATCCTCACGCGGATAGAATCAAATAGACCTGTTGGGATACCAAGGCTATCAAGGATGCCGCCGGGGATAGCCGAAGAGGGTAGGGATATGGTCGCGTTAGATTGATATTGGTCGATGTCAAAGAAATTCAATGGCGCTTTGCTTTCCACGAGTGGTGGGGCATATCTGAAATCAGTTTCTATTGGAAATCCACCACCCATGCCTGATCCACTAATGCCCAGGATCGAAAAGGCTGTTGCACTCACATCAAAATAAACCTCTGCACCCACATCACTGATGGTCACCAATTCAGCGCCCGGGAAGTTTGCTGAAGCAGATCCTTCTGCAGCAGGTCGGAAAGCATTCACTTGTCTGGTTGTCGCATTTAAGGAGGTAAAATCCCATGTCTGAGGACCACCAGGAGCTGTCATGACAATGCCGGCAGGAGCCAGGTCAGTAGCGGTTTTGAGCGTATCACCTGCCGCAGGAAAAGTGGCATTGGTGATGGTGATTTGCGCAGAAAGCGAAAGTGTGACTGCCAGGACGGTGAAGATCACCAGGATGTTCTTTTTATTCATGATGTTGTTTGTTTGGAACATAAAGATAGTTTTTCGGTGTAGATGTGAGTATACAAAAGGTTTCGCACGGAGGACACGGAGTGCACGGAGAAAGTGAAAAGTGAAAAATGAAGATGTGGGCAAGGTCGCCCCAGGATTTCCAGGCTTAGGATGAGCGCTGCGGAAAACAGGCGCTGTACTGAGCGGGAGAAATAGGATATGTGAGAGGCAGTCGAAGTAGGTGGGGGTAGCGCAGGAAATGGAAGTTAGCCCAGATGAGCAAGAGATTTTACGTGCAGCCAAGAGGCTGCTGTGCTTGATTATTACATAGCCACACTTATGTTTGATTATACTGTCGGTAGCCTCAGTCTACCAACAACATTATTTTATAAGAATAATGATAGATCTAACCTCCTAAGCCCCTAACCTCCTAAGCATTTTTAAAAACGTCACGAACCGTGTAAGCCGTCTGTCCCGTCTGCCCATAATACGTCTTCATCAACATATCACTGATAAAACCAAGGATCAGAAACTGAATACCGATCAGAAAAGTGAGCAGGGTAAACATAGGCCAAAAGGTTTCGGACATATCCTGGCCACGGAAAAATTCCTTTAAAGACATCAGTGCTGAAAAGAAACTGAACATGATAATGAGCAATCCTGCGGTGCCGAGAAAATGAAAAGGCCTGACCGCATACCTGTTCCAGTACCAGATGATGATCATATCCGCAAAACCTTTCATAGTGCGCTTCATGTTATACTTGGATTTGCCGGCCACACGCGGACGATGATGGACGGCCAGCTCACCGATCTGAAAACCACGCATCTTGAGGAGTGCCGGAATAAACCGGTGCATTTCACCATAGAGGCTTATATTTTCAAAACACTCTTTCCGGTATACTTTCAAGGTACAGCCGCTGTCATGGATGCCATCTTCGACGAGCAATGACCTCAGCATATTGGCTACACGGCTTACAAATTTCTTGGAGATAGAATCTTTCCTGTTTTTGCGCCATCCGGATACGACATCGAGTTCGTCATCTTCCAGGAGACGGATCATAGCTGGGATATCTGCAGGATCATTTTGCAGATCACCATCCATCGTGATGAGATATGGATACTGTGCCGCCTTGATCCCCGCATCCAAAGCTGATGTCTGGCCAAAATTAGTCCGCATGCGGATCACCGTCACAGGGCTCAGTGATTTCAATAGTTTGTAGGTGCCATCTGTGGAGCCGTCATCGACCATGATGATTTCAAAATCAACACCGAGGGAACGGGCAACCGTGAGAATCTCCTTGTGCAGTTTTTCGATGTTTTCGACCTCGTTGTAGACCGGAACAATAAAGGAGACTGGTTGCATAGTGTGGTTTTCGTTTAAGTAATACCCTTGTAGACCAGGTACCAATCCACGAATTTACGAATACCTTCTTCAAGATCAGTAGATGGTGAATAGCCGGTGAGACTTTTCAAGGCAGAGGTATCCGCCCAGGTAGAGGGTACATCCCCCTGCTGGATCGGAAGTAAATTCTTCTTCGCTTCCTGGGCGAGGTACTTTTCCATTAGCCCTATAAATGTCATCAGGTTGACAGGGTGGCTTCTGCCAATATTGACGATCCGGTGCAACTCACCCGCGTCCGCGACGGGAGGGTGGTGTATCAACGCACTGATGCCTTCGACGATATCATCCACATACGTGAAGTCTCTTTCCATGCTTCCATAGTTGTAGACATCGATAGTATCGCCATGCATGATCTGATCTGCAAACTTATAATAGGCCATATCCGGCCTTCCCCATGGGCCATATACGGTAAAGAAGCGCAGACCGGTAGTAGGTATTTTATATAATTCCACATAGGAATGAGCCAGTACCTCACCGGCTTTTTTTGTTGCCCCGTATAAGGAAACAGGGTGCGCGGTACGGTCTGATTCTTTAAAGGGAATTTCGGAATTCGAACCATATACACTCGAACTGCTCGCATAGACCAGATGCTCAACAGGATTGCGCCTGCAGGCTTCGAGGATATTGAAAAAACCCTGGATATTGCTGTCGATAAAAGACTGTGGATTGTCAATGCTATGACGGACGCCTGCCTGAGCAGCCAGATGGATGACGATCTGAGGTTTGACTTTGGCAAAAAGTGAATTTAAAAGCGAGGCGTCCAGGATGTCAAGATAATAGAAAATCAAACCTTTCTCTCCTGCTATTGCTTTGCCTTGGACTAGCTTGTCAGTCTCAATGCCCAGCAGTTCGAGGCGGCTGTGCTTGAGGCGGACATCATAGTAGCCATTGATATTGTCCAGCCCGTATACCTCGTGGCCTTCAGCCATGAGCGCCTTGCACATGTGAAAACCTATAAATCCTGCAGCCCCGGTCACCAGTATTTTCACTTCATCTACCTGTTAAGGGCGCAAGATAGAAAAAGCAGTTTTGTCGCAGTGAGTACAAAACCGTGGTTTTGGTATCTCTTAGACAATAGAACATCCCCTGAGCATCGCATTTTGTATTTTTAGCATTCTGTATTAAACCAATTGTCCGAAGCATGGTCAAAACCAGGTCAGGATCATCAAAGCCTTCAACCATATGGCAGATTTACTCGATTTACAAGCACTGATCAAATCACAGGTCAAAGCCAATCCATCTCTTCTGGCTCCTCCCACTCAAATGTCCAATGTATTGATGTCCCCTCCGGTACTCATCCGTGGAGGACTGGATACCTATATCGGAGAGTGGAACGAGCATACAGCGAAGCATCTCTTGCAGCGCGGGATGTTTGCTCCGACAGCTAGCCAGATCGCACAGGCAGTTGAAGACGGCATGGCACTCACCATTGAGAAATTGCTGGGCCCTGCTCCTGCTGCTGATCTGCCGCTCAATTACAATTATCAGGATGACCCCAATGTGCCTATCGGACAATCCTGGGTCTACACACCTATCATTCAGAATGCCAATTACTCCCAGCGCTCGATCAGGGCATGGCAGTTTGGACTCATCCTCAATGAAGGTGTCAGCCTTCGCGAAAAAATGGTCCTCTTCTGGCACAATCACTTTGTGACTGCAGATTCACCACATGCTAAATATACTTTTCAGTACATCGACCTCCTTCGAAATAATGCGCTAGGTAATTTCAGGACGCTAGTGAAAGAAATCACGGTCAACTCCCTGATGCTTCGTTATCTCAATGGAAACGAAAGCAACAAGAACGCACCGAATGAAAACTATGCCCGCGAATTACTTGAATTGTTTACGATCGGTAAAGGGATCCAGGCTGGTCCTGGTGATTACACCAACTATACCGAAGAAGACATCAAGGAAATCGCCCGCGCACTGACCGGATGGACGGTTGATAATGCAGGGTTTCAAGCCGCAGGCCCTCATCCTCCAGCTATCTTCAGACCAAACAGGCATGACAGTACCACCAAAACTTTATCTCCACGATTTAATAACGCGGTCATCAATAGCCTGGGGGCAGAGGAATACAAGGCAGTGGTCGACATCATCCTCGAACAAGAGGAAGTGTCCAGGTTTATGGCGCGAAAATTATACCGATGGTTTGTGTACTACAACATCGATGAAGATATCGAAGCCAATGTGATCGAACCGCTGGCCGCCTTGATGCGCCAGGAAAATTATGAAATGGCACCGGTCCTCGCCGCACTGCTGTCAAGTGAACATTTCTATCACGAAAATGCGATAGGATGCATGATCAAGAGCCCGATTGACTTCACGGCTTCGTTCATGAAGACATTTGAAATTGATATCACATACAATGTCACCAATACATACACAATCTGGTTTTTGCTGCACGGGCTGAATGCTACGATGCAGCAGGATATGTATACACCACCTAGTGTTTCGGGTTGGAAAGCTTACTACCAGGATCCTATTTTCTATCGCAACTGGATCAGCAGTGTGACGCTGACCGTACGACGTGCAGTGACCGATGGGGTAGCTGTAGGGCAAATCCAAATCTTTGACCGGCCGTTGGGAATCGATGTGTTGAAAATTGTGGACAGGATTCCAAACGCAACAGATCCGAATGCGATGATTGAAGCGCTCGTCACACTGGCTCTTCCATGGCCGTTGACTGTAGGGCAACTTACTTACCTTAAAGAAATCCTGATCCCCGGACTTCCTGATTTTGAATGGACAGTCGAATACGGAGCGTACCTGCTTGATCCCACCGATGATACCAAGCGCCTGGCTGTAGAGAACAGGCTGAGAGCTTTATTCCTCGCCATCATGGGACTACCTGAATTTCAATTACAATAATCCGTCCCGGTTACAGGGCTTTAATCCAATAGCTATGAAAAGGAGAAATTTTTTACGAACCAGCGCGCTGACTTCCATACCGGTGATGCTCAATGGCATGAAGCTGAGCGCGGTGCCGTTTCCTTTTTTGACCGGGCAGGGTCCCGACAATGACCGCGTGCTTGTACTCATCCAACTCAATGGTGGAAATGACGGCCTCAATTGCGTCATCCCGCTGGATCAATACAGCGCCTTGAGTGCAGTGCGTCCCAATATCCTCATTCCTGAATCGAGTGTTTTGCCCATAGAGACCGGTCTTGGATTACATCCGTCGATGCTCAAGATGCAGGAGATGTATCTGGATGGCAAGATGGGTCTTGTACAAGGTGTAGGTTATCCAAATCAGGATCGCTCGCACTTCAGGTCCACAGATATCTGGACTTCTGGTTCAGAAGCAACGGAATACCTCAACACAGGCTGGCTGGGTCGCCATTTCTATGACGGACATCCAGATTATCCGGAAGGCTATCCGAATGCTGATTACGATGCACCATTCGCTTTGACGATGGGTTCGCTGGTATCTGAAACTTGTCAGGGTCCGCTGACTAATTTTTCATTAGCACTTGAAGATCCATTTTCACTCGCACCATTATCAGAAGGTGAGGTTGGAAATTTGCCAGATAATAATTATGGCCATGAACTGAGATTCCTGATTGATGCCATCGCACAGACGAATGCTTATTCAGGCGTTATACTTGAAGCAGCCAATGGCGGCAGCAATCAGGTCACCTATCCTTCAAACAATCGCCTTGCCACACAATTAAAGAATGTTGCACTGCTCGTTGCTGGAGGCTTGAAGACGAAAGTATATATCTGTTCTATTGGTGGTTTTGATACGCACTCTGCCCAGGTAGATGCAGACACGACACAAGGTGATCATGCAGATTTGTTATTGCAATTGTCTGAAGCAGTTCATGCTTTCCATCAAGATCTAAAGCTCGCAGGCAAAGATGAAAAAGTGCTAACCATGACCTTCTCCGAGTTTGGACGCCAGATCAAGTCCAACGACAGTATGGGCACAGATCATGGTACCGCTGCTCCGTTGTTGTTGTTTGGTTCATGTGTCAAGCCAGGTGTGCTTGGTGACAATGCGCAGATCTCCGTGGATGCTGATCCGCAGGAAGGTGTTGCTATGCAATATGATTTCAGGTCCGTCTATGCCACAGTCTTGAAAGACTGGATCGGCCTCGACGAATCAACCATCTTTGAAGTCCTCAATCCGGATGTGCAATTTTTACCATTGATTGAAGGTTGTTCGCTCTCCACCGCCATCCAGCAGGAAGTATTTACAGATGTTCATTTCAAACTCTATCCAAATCCTGCATCACAATTCACAACGATGGAGTGGATGTCCACAGGCCAGCCTTGGTCTGCATCCTTATTGGATAAATGGGGCCATGAAATTCAAACGTGGTCCGGTGCAAAAGGCACAAGACAACTGATGGCACAAAGAATCAATTTGCCAGCAGTGCCATCGGGGCATTATTATGTCAATATCCGGCAGGGGAATCAGAGTGTGACGAGGGGGATAGTTTTGCAATAATGCATGGAATACGTTTTACTTTTTGCATTGCCCAAAAAGTAACAAAAACGCTAGTGACTCGAAAAACTCGCTTGTGCATCCAAGCATGAATTTAACTTCCTCGTTTGCTGGCTCGCCTATTTCTATTTCATGTATTCCTCTTTCCGGCTTTATGGCCAGAAAGAGGTCGTTCTCGCGGCTTAGACAATTTCGAGTCACAGTCTTGTGCCGATTCGAGATGATTTTTTTACAACTCAGCAAACGTGTGATTGGAGAGACAGATTTTACCCCCATTTAGGGGGCCAGGGGGTAAACGGTCGCTCATTTGCTCAAACAATTTTTGGTCACAGTCCTTTGCCCATTCGAGATGATTTCTTTTGTATTTAATTATATGTAAAAAGGTCCCCTTTAGCGGATTTAGGGGTAAACAGGTATTCTCGCGGCTCAGACAATTTCGAGTCACAGTCTTGTGCCGATTCGAGATGATTTCCTTTGCTTTTTACCTGCTGTTGATGCCTTCGCGAAAAGGCTTCGGCACCCGAAGGAAAACAGCTGCACAGATTACAGCAAAGTGCATAACTTCTTTGATTTGATGTACGTGAGCTTAACTCATCTTAAACTCAACATGCCTTTTCTAAATTTGAGAACCAAGTCCCCTTTAGGGGATTTAGGGGCAAAACGCGGACTTAAGTCAACCTAAGCTCAACTTTGCCTTTAATTAATTAATTCAATCTGCTCCCCCTTTCAGGGGGTAGGGGGTCAGATGAAGCAACTTTGCTTTTTCTTAGCCTTAGCCTTTTCCTTCGCCTCCGCCTCAGCCTCCGCCTAGTTTGTAACAACCACCTGCCCCTCTCCCAGCAAAGGCATATTCTGCAACCGCAGATAAACTTGTGCCACCGTAAGCACATCACGTTCGCAGTATGCTTTTATTTGTTCCAGTTGGTCTTCATGCCAGTAGGCGTGTCCTACTTTCGAGCCATCCATACTTTCCTTCGGAGACGGGATGCCGAGTGAGTATGCAAGCAGATCCAGTGATGTAAAATTTTTATGGTCACCGAATTTCCAGAGCTCCATGGTGTCAGCGATATACTTTACTTCCCAGGGTTTCTTGCCGGTGATATTGAAGAGGTGGGGTAGCGGCATACCATGGATGGTCATCCGACGGCAGAGATAGGGGATGTCAAACTCCCGGATGTTGTGCCCGCATAGGATATGCAAATTGGGATCATTGAAGTTTTTATCCAGGATATGCGAAAACTGCTGGAGGATTTCTTTTTCATCGTGCCCATAAAATGATTTGATACGCAGCGAAGGACCGCTCGCGTCTCCATGGCTGATGATGCCTGCACTGATGACAATAGCTTTGCCAAACTCAGCATAGATAGCAGCTTTGTCGGTATAGCTTCTCGAATACTCCTCTTCGGACCAATCGTGATCATCCCGGCGGGCCATGTAGCCTATTTTTTGCTGCCAGAGGTGGCGCCCATGCGCATCGAGCTCGTCATACGTCTTATGCACGGAGACAGTTTCTACGTCCAGAAAGAGGATGTGTTGAAGAGAATTCATTGGATTTGGGTTGTTTTTCAGGTGATAGATCTATAAAATACTTTAAGAGGAATCTTCGTTAAAGCCTGATAGCTGGTGATTTTTACAAGATCTAAGTTAGGGTTTTGCACAATAGCATGGAAAATATGCTGAAAATGCAGATATTCGCTGCCGGGGTTTTCGCCCTTCCCCGCTCCCCTGATGAAGCCTGTTTTATTTTTGATCATTCCCTATCTTTAGCCATCATTTACTAACCGATATAATACAGATATGTCACAATCATCCCAACAAAAGCTCCTGGCCCTCGCTACAGTAGCTATCATAGCCCTCCTCGGATTGAGTGCCTTCCTGATCTATACCAAAGTCAACCAGGATAAACTCATTAAAAAGCAAAGCGCCGAGCTCATCGAAGAAACCCGCCTCAAGGCCGACCTGGAAAAGGAATATTACCAGGCCCTGTCTGACCTCGAAGAAATGCGCGGTACCAATAGTGAACTCAACGCCATGATTGAGACACAAAAAGCAGAACTCAAGAAACAAAAAGACCGTATTGAGAGCCTGATCAAATCAGCGAAGGAACTCGAACGTGTAAGAGAAGAAATTGCTAAACTGCGCACCTATGTCACAGAAGTGGAGAAACTCCGCAAGGAAAATGCCAGCCTGCAGGAAACAAATACAGTCCTGAGCGATGAAAGAGATGAATTGGTTCTCCTCGTGCAGCAGGAAAAGCTCACCAATGAAGAACTCGCCGCCAGATCAACCACACTGTTGACGGAGAAGGAAAGATTACAGATTGAAAAAGACGCACTGGCCGGTAAAGTCAATGTAGCATCTTCGATCAGGTTGAAAGAAGTAACCTCCGCTACCGGTTATAAAGTAAAGAGCTCCGGCAAGGAATCAGATGCCAATAAAGCCAAATCAATCGATGGTGTGCGCGTTTGTTTTATCGCAGATAAGAATGACGTAACCGCAGCTGGTTCTGAAAAATTTTACTTAAGAGTCATCAATCCGCATGGACAGGTGATGGCCATCCAGGATCTTGGATCAGGTAATATGAAACTCGGTAACAGCAACGAAACCATCCAATACACTCAGTATGTCGAAGTGGATTATAAAAATGAAGCTGTGCCTGCCTGCGTCAACTGGCAACCCGGCATCCCGTTTGAGACCGGCAATTACGAAGTTGAGATCTACAATAAAGGATTTATGTCCGGCAAAGCGAGTTTCGTATTGAAATAGGCTGCTGACAAAGAAATTTTCGAATTGCCACGGCATTTGGCAAGGATTTAAATGTGTAGGGGTTCAAAATTTTGAGCCCCTACGTATTTATACCCCTGGAAGCGAATTTGCCTAAACAATTTTCCTCCTTATTTGTCCTATACTACCTGTATGTTTAGCTGGAGATTCCGTAAATACGACCCGAATGCCTTTTCGGACAGCCCTTTTGAAAACCTGCTCAAGGTCTTCAAGGAACTCCTCATGTTTACCTCCGGCAATGTTGGCGAGGCATTGAACTGGCTGACCCAACTCGACAAGCAATACAATCTCACCAAACCCGATTATGGGATAGCGGATTTTATCCGGGAACTCAAGGAAAAAGGATATCTCAAGGAAGACGGTAAGGACCGTAACCTGCGACCTGCGGCTAAGATGGAAATCGAGCTCCGGCGTAAAGCGCTGGAAGATGTGTTTGATGATCTCAAAAAATCAAAACGCGGTGACCACAAGACCAACTCGATAGGCCTTGGCGATGAGGTCACCTCTGAGATCAAACCATACGAATGGGGCGATTCCCTGGACCAGATTGCTGTATCCGAAACGATTAAGAATGCGCACATCAACCACGGGATTGAGGAGTTCAGTCTCACCCAGGAAGACATGCAGATTCATGAGAGCTTCTTTCAGTCTCAGATGAGCACTGTACTCATGATTGATATCTCGCACTCCATGATTCTCTATGGCGAAGACCGCATCACACCGGCTAAGAAAGTGGCCATGGCGCTTTCAGAACTCATCACGACCCGTTATCCGAAAGACACGCTGGATATCATCGTCTTCGGTGATGATGCATGGCAGATCGGGATCAAGGATTTACCTTATCTCGAAGTAGGACCTTATCACACCAATACCGTAGCCGGTCTTGAATTGGCGATGGAGATATTGCGCAAGCGCAGAAATCCGAACAAACAGATCATGATGATCACAGATGGCAAACCCACCTGTATCAAGATCGGCAAGAAATATTACCAGAACAGTTTCGGACTGGATAAAAAAATTCTGACCAGATGTTTTGCACTCGCAGTGAAATGCCGCAAGCAAAACATTCCGATCACCACTTTTATGATTGCCCGCGACCCGTGGCTGGTGCAGTTTGTAGACCAGTTTACCAAAGCAAATGATGGCAAGGCATTCTACAGCAGCCTCGAAGGACTAGGCTCTTTTATATTTCTGGATTACAAACAGAACAAACGAAAATTTAAACGTTAATGGCATTAGCAACGACGCTGGGCGAACTTAAGAAACAAGGCTACCAGCCTAAATCTATAAAGCAGGAACTCCGGGATAACCTGATCAGCCGTATTGAAAAACGGCAACCGGTTTTTGAAGGTATCTATGGTTTTGATGACACGGTGATTCCGGATATGGAACGCGCCATACTTTCAAAGCATAATATACTCCTCCTCGGATTGCGTGGACAGGCAAAGACAAGACTTGCAAGACTGATGGTCGATCTGCTGGATGAATACATACCGATCATCGAAGGCAGTGAACTCAATGATGATCCGATGGCACCATTGTCCTCATTTGGAATCAAACTTGTAGCGCAACTTCATGATGAAACGCCTGTGAAATGGATTCATCGCCGTGAACGATATGTAGAAAAACTGGCGACACCCGATGTGTCTGTAGCAGATCTGATTGGTGATGTGGATCCGATCAAAGCGGCCACCCTCAAATTGCCTTATAGCGATGAGCGTGTGATTCACTTTGGATTGATCCCGAGATCGCACCGCTGCATATTTGTGATCAATGAGATTCCGGATTTGCAGGCGAGGATACAAGTATCCCTTTTTAATATACTGCAGGAAGGAGATATCCAGATCCGTGGATTTAAAACAAGATTGCCACTTGATATTGAATTTATCTTCACAGCCAATCCTGAAGATTACACGAATCGCGGTTCGATCATCACGCCACTTAAGGACAGGATCGAAAGTCAGATCCTGACACATTATCCTGAAGACATCGAAGTGGCGCGTACCATTACAAAACAAGAAGCCACGATTGCAAAACGTCAGGCAGAGAAAGTGTTTGTTCCTGATGTAGTCTATAGCATACTTGAGCGCATCAGTTTTGCAGCGCGTAAGAGTGCATATATCGATGAGAAATCAGGTGTCTCTGCCCGATTGAGTATTACAGCGCTTGAAAACCTCTACAGCACTGCTGAGCGTCGCGCGCTCATCAATGGGGAGTCCCATACCACTGCGCGTATCGCAGATTTCTGGGGCGTCATCCCTTCCATCACCGGCAAGATCGAATTGGTCTACGAAGGTGAAGTCGAAGGCCAATACAATGTTGCCCTCCAACTGGTGAGCCAGGCCATTCGCGAAGAATTTCTGGAGACCTTTATCCACCCGGAGAAAATCAAAAAGGGAAAAGACAAAGATCCGTATGGAGCCATACGTGCATACTTCGGTGACAGCAATTCTGTCCTGCTTCCAAACGATATGGATGACACCAGTTTCAATGCCATCCTCGATGATATCCCCGGTATGGACAGGATCCTCGAGCCATTCAAGATCCCCAAAAAGGAATATCATGTCTACAAAGAGATCGTCCTCCACGCTCTTGCCGACCTCGATGTCCTGACGAAGGAACTCACACAAGGCAAAATCGGCTTCAGTGACCCGTTGGGTAAGATGTTGAATGACCTGGACGAAGATGATAGGAACTAGGAAATAGGAGGCAGGAAACAGTAGATAGGAAACAGGAGCCCGTCAATTTACACAAAGTTGCCTTATCTGACCCCCTACCCCCTGAAAGGGGGAGCAAAGAAAGTCATCTCGAATAGACATAGGACTGTCGCGCTATATTGTCCCAGCCGCGAGGACGATCGGTTGCCCCCTTGACCCCTAAATGGAGGTAAAGAAAATTGCCCCTTTAATTATGGCATAGCTGCTGAATAGAAAAAAATCATTTCGAATAGGCACTATGCTGTCGCGATAAATTGTCCGAGCTGACTGGACGGCCGCTTTTCGGCCATAAAGCCGAAAAGTGGTACAAGTGAAACGAGAAAAAGCGAGAAAGCAGAACGGAAAAGAAAGCGCTTGTAGGCTCTTAATGCGAGTTTTTATCGCGACTAGACTTTTTGGTTACTTTTTGGGCAATGCAAAAAGTAACACGAAATTTCCGCGTATGTCGATCCTTCGACGAGATCAATCGTATAGACATACTAAATGCTATATCTTTGACGCTCTTAGCATCATAACAAAATCAAGACCTCGTGAGTATTCTCATCTTCCTTATTGTCTCGTATATCCTACTGAGTATCAGCCTTTACCTCCTTTTTCCTAAGGCAGGCGTAGCCGCGGTCAAAGGCCTGATCCCGGGGGTCAATTTCGGGGAATGGTGCAAGCTGATCGGCCGCAAACCGTCCTACGCCCTCTGGTTGCTTTTTCCGATTGTCAATATTTTCATCTTTTGCGGGATGGCGGTGGACCTGGTCAGGTCATTTGGCAAGATGGACTTCCCGCATAGCGCCCTGGCTGTCATCTATGCCCCGGCGATTTTTACCTCCATCGCCCTGAGCAAGACAGACAAGTATGTCAGCCCGATCCGTCCGCGCGAAGAAGAGTATAAGAAGCAGGTTGAGGAAGCCATCAAAACCAACAAACCACGCCAGCTTGAAAAACTGGTCAAGAATAATCCCTTCCATAAATCACCTATCCGTGAGTGGACGGAAGCGATCGTCTTCGCAGTTTTTGCTGCCGCCTTTATCCGCATGTTTTTGCTGGAAGCGTACAAAATCCCAACCCCTTCGATGGAGGGTTCACTCAACGTGGGCGATTTTCTTTTTGTAAGCAAAGCACATTACGGTATTCGAACACCGATGACCATTGCGATGTTCCCATTGCTGCACAATACGATTCCAGCGATCGGTAGTGAGTCCTATCTGGAAAAACCATCATTGCCTTACTTCCGCTTCCCAGCGCTTGAATCAATAGATCGTAACGAGCCGATCGTATTTAACTGGCCGGTAGGTGACAGCGTGTATCTTTCACCATCCCGTTCCTATACCGCCTTCCAGGTCAAGACCAGCCAGGAAGCCAAACGTGATGTGGGCAACGCACCTTTAATCACTCGTCCGATCGATAAGAAGGATCATTACATCAAGCGTTGTATTGCGATTGCCGGCGACAGTCTTGAGGTTCGTGACCGTCAGGTGTATATCAATGGAGTGGCTGCACAGAATCCAAAGAACATACAGTTTATGTATCAGGTCAATTCGCAGAATCTCAATTATGCCAAAGTGCAGGAAATGGGTATCGCAGTCCCTGAAAACAGAGTAGTGCCTTACTTCCTCAGTCAAACGCATATCGATGAGCTGAAAAAACTGGATCCGAATATTCAAATCGTTCCATTCGATATGTCACCTTATTCATCTGGTTTATTTCCGCACGATCCTGTTCATTTCGGAAAGTGGACGGTAGACAATTATGGTCCGATCTATATTCCGAAAAAAGGTGCTACTGTTTCGCTAACTCCTGAAACCATTGCCCTCTATCGCCGTGTCATCGATGTATACGAAAACAACGACTACAAAGAAGAGAATGGACAATATATCATCAATGGCGTCCCATCAACAACTTATACCTTCAAGCAGGATTATTACTGGGCGATGGGAGACAACCGTCACAACTCTGAAGACTCACGTGCCTGGGGCTTTGTGCCTCATGACCATATCGTCGGTAAGCCACTATTTATCTGGTTTTCTACTAAGAATGGAGATATGAGTAATGGGATCAACTGGAATCGGATATTTACGTCGGCCTATAAAATGGATTAGCGTTCGCTGGCGCGAGGGCGGGATTTTTGTTACTTTTTTCATTGCCAAAAAAGTAACCAAAAATTCTAGTGCCCCAAAAAACTCGCTTGATTATCAAAACTTTTTTTTAGCATCCCGGATTGCTTTCTCGCCTGACCGTATTTCACTTGCACCATTATCTGGCTTTATGGCCAGATAATGGCCTTCCTCGCAGCTCGAACAGTTTTGGAGCACAGGTTGGGTGCCTATTCGAAGTGATTTTTAAAATTGAAAAGCGTATTGAGGCCGCAAGCCTCAAAATAAAACCAACGTTGAGCTTAAGTTGACTTGAGCTCGCGTACGACAAATCAAACAAATCATCTGTTTGGTAGAGGTCTTTGCAGCTGTTTTAACAGCAGGTAAAAAGCTCAAATTTTGGTGAGGGCTTTATCTGACCCCCTGCCCCCTGAAAGGGGGGCCAGAATGATTTAGATAATAAAAAACAAAGTTGGGCTTAAGTTGACTTAAGTCCGCGTACGACAGATCAAAGAGATCCTACTCCGTGTAATAATCTGTGCAGCTGTTTTTAACAGCCGGTAAAGTTCATGCAAGCTTTATTCTAAAGAATCATCTCACATTTTCTTTCTATTTTCACAATTACACCTTTACCATTTAACGTTTAACATTAACCATTTAACCAACTAACCATTTAACCTCTTCAGCCATTTCACCATCCAAACTAGAACCTGATAATCAATTAATACCCTCATCTCCTAACCTCCTAACCTCCTAAGCCTTAATACCCACTTTCCCATGCGCCCGAAATACATTTCAATCCTGATAGCTGTCTACATCGCATGGTCACCCACGATACTATTGGCCCAGGACCCCACGGATCTTTATTTATTCCAGCTACATCGCGCTGATGATTTCTCATATCATATCTACGATGCTAAGTTTTTGAGTGGGTTTAACAAAGGTGGATACACCAATCAACCGTGGTTTACACCCACAGGTGATTTATTAGTCAGTGTAAGGAAAGCAGGCGAAGTGCAGAATGATATATATCAATTGTCTTTGACTACAAAGAAAATCAAGCGACTTACACAAACGAAAGTAAATGAATACTCACCACGTATCCATCCGGATGGAAAGCAACTGACGGTGGTGCGACAGTTGCAAGGCGATTCGATTGATCAGCAAGTATTCCAATCCTCCTTGCAGGGTGGGGGATACCGCAGTCTTACGCCGCAGATCAAAGACATCGGATATTACACCTGGACCGGGAGAGATCAGCTTGCACTATTTAGAATTAATGGTGAAGAGAATCATCTCTCATCACTCAATCTTACTGATGGCCGTACGCGTAGAATCACCTCGTCAGTTGGCCGCACGCTGTTGTCAGATGGTGCCGGTGCCATCGTGTATGTTCATAAGTACACCGATGACTATTGGTACATCAAGAAATACAATCCCGCCACCCTGGTCATTGATATCATCCAGCAGACGCCTGGCAAGAGCGAAGACTTTGCTATCGCACCTGATGGCACCTACTTCATTGGTGTTGGAAGCAAGCTGTATTGTTTTCATCCCGCGCATCATACATCGTGGCAGGAAGTAGGCGATGTCTCTGTGCACGGCATCACACAGATATCACGACTGGCTGTAAGTCCGGATGGGAAAGCGCTTGCTCTCGTTTCGACTAAATAATTTCTCGGAATGAGATGATTGAGGCCTGCGGCCTCAATCATAATTAACGAATGTTGAGCTTAAGTTGACTTAAGTGGTTGCTGAGCTGTCGTACTAGGATGAGGGATAGCAAGTCGAAGCACTCGCGTACGTTAGATCAAAGAAATCATCGGTTAGGTAAAGGTCATTGTAGCCGTTTTTAACGGCATGTAAAAATCTATATCTTGTAATCACCAGCGATACACAAATCCGTAGCTTTACTCAATAAACCATCAACATATCAACTCATCAACCATCAACTCATCAACCATCAACTGATTAACCATCAACATATCAACTCATCAACATATCAACCTCAATCTTGTAAACCATATGAAGCACTGTACGCTCCTTACTATACTTCTTTTTACCACGATCACATCCTCCGCCCAGGGTGCATTCGATCTTTATCTTTTCCAACTCGAACCTTCTCCAGGTCACAAGTACAGTGTGAGCAGACCCCGTTATATGAGTGATTTCAATCCCGGAGGTTATACCAATCAGCCTGCCTTCACACCGGATGGAAATCTCCTGGTGAGTGTACGCCTTGAAGGCTCGGCTCAACATGATATATATCAACTGGATGTGAATGATAATACCTATCGTCAATTGACTGAAACGGAGTTCAATGAGTTTTCTCCAGCTATTCATCCTGACGGAAATACGCTTTCCATATTGAGGCAGATCGAGGGAGATACCCTTGATCAGCAGGTCCTGTTGGGATCATTGGATGGCAAATCATTCCAGAGTGTGACTTCAAGATTCAGGGATGTTGGCTATTACACATGGATGGGCAGGGACCAACTCGCAATCATCAGGGTTGGTGAAAAGGTGCATCACCTGGTGTTGTTAAATTTGAAATTGGATATAAGCCGGAGAGTTGCTTCAGCGGTTGGGAGAACCTTGCATTCAGATGGAAAAGGTACTGTCATCTACCTTGACAAGACCCAGACAGATAAGTGGTACCTCACCGAATATTTTCCGGAATCAGATGAATTCAATCCCATCATCGGTATACCTGGTACTGCGGTCGATTTTGCTGTAGGTCCTGACCGTACTTTTTTCATCGGTGTGGCGGGGAAACTTTATTGTTTCAATGCAATGCATCACACATCCTGGGAGGAGATTGCTGATTTGTCCCCAATGGGCATCCGGCAGATATCAAGACTGGCCATTAGTCCGGATGGCAAGCAATTAGCCCTTATAACATCCAAATAGTATAATCTTCAAATCGCTCATCTGGTGATCCTGGGGGCAAACCCGAATTCATTCGCACTATGAAATACATTTTCCTTACCCTATTATTCCTACTTGCTGCTTACTCATCCAAAACACAGGACCTCAACGCCTATCGCGAGCAATACAAAAAGGACTTCCTCACCGATCCGAGATCACCGTTGAAGGAAGCCGACCTGAAATACCTGGATTTTTTTCCTGAGCTTTCTACAGCCGTCATCACAGCGGAATTTCAAAAAACACCTGCTGAACAACCATTTGA
>JANNSS010000366.1:0-10926 GCA_031402955.1 Saprospiraceae bacterium | reverse complement strand
GACAGGACGCGTCCTGTCCGTACCCTACTTTTTTTCTCTATCTGTTTAACTTGAGTTTATTTATCAGATTAATGGCTGCTTCGGCGATGATAGTGCCGGGGCCGAAGATGGCCATGACGCCTTGATCATAGAGAAAGGCATGATCGTGTTCGGGGATGATACCGCCTACCACGACGCCGATGTCTTTGCGGCCGAGGGCTGCAAGTGCTTTAAGCGTTTCAGGGACTAATACCTTATGTCCGGCGGCCAGTGAAGAGATGCCGAGGATGTGAACATCATTTTCAGCGGCTTGCATGGCGGCCTCCTGAGGGGTTTGAAACAAGGGGCCGATATCAACATCCCAACCCAGGTCGGCGAAACTGGTGGCGATGACTTTTGCGCCTCTGTCATGACCGTCCTGGCCTAGCTTAGCCACCATGATACGAGGTCTGCGACCTGCCTTGAGGGCGAAGTCATTGGACAGGGACCTTGCTTTTTGAAAGGTTTCATTCATGCTGATTTCTTTAGCATATACGCCGGAGATCATGACGGGCGATGCCTTGTACCTGCCAAAGGCCACCTCCATCGCATCACTGATCTCGCCTAAGGTAGCGCGATATCTCGCAGCTTCAACGGCAGCCGCCAATAAATTTCCATTACCTGATTTTGCAATCAATGTTATGTTCTGTAATGCGGAATTAACCGCTGTTAGGTCCCTGTTCTCTTTAAGTTCCTGAAGACGGGTCAACTGGGCATTCGTTACAGATGAGTTATCGATTTCAAGCAAGTTCAAGGGGGTCTCTTCTTCGGGAATAAAAATATTCACACCTACTATTTTGTCTTTGCCTGAATCGATTCTGGCTTGTCGTCTGGCTGCAGCTTCTTCGATGCGCATCTTTGGAAGACTGGACACCATGGCTTTTGCCATGCCCCCGAGATCCTCCACTTCTCTGATGAGTTTCCAGGCTTTATGGATAAGCTCATCTGTCAGGGCTTCAACAAATGTTGAACCACCATATGCATCCACGATTTTGCAAAGACCGCCATCGGTTTGCAAAAAGATCTGCGTTTCACGTGCAATTGCCGCAGTATGATCTGTCGGTAATGCCATCGCTTCGTCGAGTGCATTGGTATGCAGGGATTGTGTGCCACCGATGACTGCAGAAATGGCTTCTATCGTCGTACGACCAATATTGTTGTATGGATCCTGCGCAGTGAGACTCCATCCACTTGTCTGGCAGTGTGTGCGCAATGCAAGTGATTTAGGATCCTTAGCGCCAAAGCTCTTTACAATTTCAGCCCAGATCACGCGTGCTGCGCGCATCTTCGCTACTTCAGTGAGGTGATCCATACCGATGCCCCAGAAGAATGAGAGGCGTGGTGCAAAATCATCGATATCAAGGCCGGCAGCAATTCCGGTTCGGAGATACTCCCAGCCATCCGCAAGCGTGTATGCTAATTCAATTTCTGCAGTTGCACCGGCTTCATGCATATGATAACCAGAGATACTGATGGAATTAAACTTTGGCATATGCTCACCGAGGTAGCTGAAGATATCTCCTACGATCCGCATCGATGGTGCAGGTGGATAGATGTAGGTATTTCTCACCATGAACTCCTTGAGGATGTCATTCTGAATCGTGCCGGAAAGTTCGGATGGAGATACGCCTTGTTCTTCGGCCGCCACGATAAAAAAAGCCATGATGGGTATGACGGCACCATTCATGGTCATGGATACTGACATTTGATCCAGGGGGATCTGATCAAACAGGATTTTCATATCCTCGACAGAGTCAATGGCCACACCTGCTTTACCAACATCGCCAATGACACGGGGATGGTCGGAATCATAACCACGGTGGGTCGGGAGATCGAAGGCAACGGAGAGTCCCTTCTGTCCTCCGGCCAGGTTGCGTCGGTAGAAGGCATTGCTTTCTTCAGCGGTAGAGAAGCCGGCATATTGTCGGATGGTCCACGGCCTGACGAGGTACATGGTGGAATAAGGGCCGCGGAGGAAAGGTGGAAGGCCGGAGACGTAGCCTTGTAAAGGGCTGTCCGACCGACTGGTTTCAGTGGATTCTGACCAGTTCCATTTGAGTTTTGGCTTAGCTTCCGGGCTGGGCATGGGGTAAATGTAAGGATAATGGCGGAAGGGCAGAAAGGCGGAAGGGGCGGAAGAGGCTTAAGAGGCATAAGGGGCGGAAGCGCAAGAGAGGCAAAAGAATACTCGCGTCTGGAGACGCGAATAATATTGCATTCAAGTCTGAGAATTGAACGAACGGGCTTTTTATAAGAAGTATAGGTCCCCTTTAGGGGATTTAGGGGTAAACGGGTTGAACGAGCAGGGAAAAATCAAGTAAATTTGCAATTCAAATAGAAATGAAGATTTGGTAAACTTTGAAAAACATGTCCTGGACAATGGGTTGACGGTTGTGATACACCAGGACACGAACACACCGCTCGCTACTATCAATTTACTCTATAAGGTCGGATCGAGGGATGAGTCCCCTGATAAGACAGGTTTTGCGCATTTGTTTGAACACCTGATGTTTGGTGGGTCAAAGCATGCTGAATCCTTTGATGATATCATCCAGCTGGCAGGCGGTGATTCCAATGCGTATACCAATGCTGATATTACGAATTTCTATTGTACGCTACCGGCGATCAATCTGGATACTGCGCTCTGGCTGGAAGCAGACCGGATGCAATACCTTAATGTCAATCAGAAATCATTAAGCACACAGCAGCAGGTAGTGACCGAAGAGTATAAGGAGACTTGCATCAACCAACCGTATGGTATGGTGTGGCATATGCTTTCTGACTTGTGTTATAAATTTCACCCCTATCGATGGCCGACGATCGGAAAACAAATCGAACACATCGCTGAAGCAAAACTCGAGGATGTGCAAGAATTTTATAATTCATTTTACGGTCCAAATAATGCGATCCTTTCCATTGCTGGTCCCATGGTACCCGCGGAGGTGCTTGAGTTGGTCAAACTGCGGTTCGGTTCCATACCTGCAAGACTTGTTGAACGAAGGGCACGTATGGAGGAACAGATGCAAGTGGATGCAAGGACCCTTGTGGATATAGGTAAATATCCTTCGTCAGTGCTTTACCTGGCATGGTTGATGGATGGAAGAAATGGTGAAGACTACTATGCATTTGATTTACTGAGTGATGTGATGAGCCTGGGTCGATCTTCTATCTTCTATCAGCGGATGGTCAAGGTACTCAAGGTATGTGCACACATGGATGCCTACATTACCGGATCGGAGGACAAAGGATTATTTATCATGGAACTGCGCCCTTCCAAAGATGTCACAATGGAAGAGATGGAAGCGCATCTTTGGAATGAACTGGCCTCTATTCAAAAAGAGGAGATCCAGATTTCTATCCTTGAAAAACTTAAAAACAAAAACGAAAGCTCTGTTTGTTTCAGCAATGTGAGCGCATCTCATAAAGCCACAAACCTGGGGTACTATGAATCTCTTGGTGATGCTGATCTGATCAATACGGAAGCCGACAGGATAGCAGAGCTAACGGCTGCTGATATCTTTCGGGTGGTCAATATGCTGCGAAAAGATAATGTCAACACCATGCGCCTGATCAGCGATGGCATTAGTGAAGGCAATGAAGCATTGGTATTGCAAAATGAAGAAGAGGACGATGATGAGGATTAATCCACTCAATACCTGAGCTGCGCCCGATCGATCAGGTTTAACGGCTCACCTAACTTGATACTCGCTTTAAAAGTGATACGCTCGTACCATACATCCCTGACCGTATAGGACAAACTCTCCCGTATATCCTTGCTCTCCAGGAAAGGAACGAAGATTTCAAAAACATCCTTGACCAGCACTACGGAGAATCCACCGCTGTAACTTAAAGCAGTCTTTTCAGTGATCGCAGAATCATAGAGTGCCATATCCATGTACAAGTGAACCCACTTAAATGGAAGCGCGACACTAGCCCCTCCACCCATCATCCATTTGTTACCTATCCCTATCGTAGATAGTGTCTTTAGTCCAGCATCCTTTTCATAAACCTGATGGGAGAAAATTCCTGACTCAGCATTGCGCCCGCCTAACCACTGATCAAACATGTAGTCGCGAGAGAAGTATCCACTGGAAGCCATACCGTTGATTGTAAAGCCTACCGCAGCATCCGGACTATCATAGACAGGCAACCATCCACCATATGCCTGGACCCACACCCCCCTTCGTTTGTCTCTGCCCACAAAATGTTGCTTATACCGGAGATTCAATCTCACAAATCCTTTCCCGGCCTGCACATTTCCACTTGCTTCAAGAAGTTTTAATACCTCATCAGATCTGAATTGATAAGACAGTTCATGAATTCCATAACTCCTGTGTTCCTCCGTATAAATTTTGTCTTCGTAATTCTGGCCACGGCCGTAATACTGATCGATGTTGACATACCGATATTTAAGCCACTGGGTAATTTTTGTATTCGCATCCATAGGCTTCAACCTCAACGCGATAGATGGTTCCCACCTGAAATAATGATCTCTGAAAAGATAATGCGTATCCAAATTGTAACCGAAATTATCAAACCCAAGAGATAACAGATATTTATCAAAAGGTCCGTTATTTATGTCATCGATGTAACGGAAGTTGGCATAACCGCGGATTTTTTTGCTTTTGATTCCATACACAGGAGCTACCACAAATTTAAAATGCTGTTGCGGGAAAAGGCCTGATGATAAAGCGATACCGGGCATAACTCCATCTGCAAGGTTATAGCCAAACACCGGCGTAATCCCTATCGTCGGGGAAGTATAACTTTCAACCTTTGGCATAAAGCCAATTCGTGGAATCCATGAATAGGGTTTGATATTGGAGCTCCAATGCCTATTAACACCCATGAAATCTTCAAACAGATGTATTTTATCAGCTCGATGATCCAGATGGATCGTCTTCTCGCCTTTGAACCCTTTGAGCGTATGCTGCCTGATCTGCTGACCGTCTTTGTACGTGTTGAATTTGAGTGGTAAATCTGCAGGTCCGTGATTGACAAATGTGACTTCCTTTTTCTCCCTATCAAAATGACTGATCCGGTAATCAATCTCATGTGCATGATGGATCCATCCATCAAAAAACCAGGTCAGATCACAACTGCACGCCTGTTCGAAGGACTTAGCCATATCGTCAGGAGATACCTGTGAAAATTTATGATCAGCATAATATTGACTGAACATCTTCTTCATCGTCTCTTCACCTTCCATCGCCATCATCATCTGGAGACCTTGTGCTGGTAGTACATATGCACTGAATAGATACTGCGCCGGTTTTTGTTCATCCGGAGCTGACGCAGGTGGCTCGAGCGTTTTATTAAAATGTAAAGCATGTTGCAAAGCATCATACTGGCTCATGGATGCAGCGGTCTCATACTCAGCAGATAAAAAAGTTTCCTGATACGATGGTTGATATCTCGCAGCATATTGTGATTCGATAAAAGAATTTAACCCTTCATCCAACCAGGGATGGAGCCTTTCATTATTGGCCAGGATGCCATAGAGCCAGGTGTGTCCTATTTCATGTGCGATGACAAGATCAAGGGAGGCCGAGTCATCCATATAGCCGATCTGTGCCACCATCGGATACTCCATACCTCCTCCTGCACCCAGCGGTGCAGAAACCACACTCATCTGCGGGTATGGATATGGACCAAGCCATTCGCTATAGAACTCCAATGCCCGAGCTGCATACACTCCGGCCCTGTCCCACCATTTATCTGCTAAGGTGTCAGCGTAGATATGGAGCTCCACTTTATTCGTGCCTGCAGGAACTCCAACATATTGTTCATGCCTGAAAGTGGGACTTGTAAACCATGCAAAGTCAATGACATTTTCTGCTTTAAAATGCCAGTCAACCGTTTTGCCTTCGTCTGTTTTTCCATTCAGCATTCCAGTTGCTGCCACTGGATACCCGGGTGGTAGACGAATGTGAACATCATAGTCTGCGAAGTCATTAAAAAATTCACCCTGATTGAGATAGGGCATCATATGCCAGCCTTCTTCATTTAACACTCCGATATGTGGGTACCACTGCGTGAGTTGGTAGCTATTGTCGGTGTGTCCCAATCTGGAATACGATTGTGGGATCTTCAGCAGGAATGGAGAGGAAAACTGAATGGAGTCACCGGGTTGCAAAGGAGTGTCTAACATGAGCCAGGCAATATCCATAAAGTCCGGATCAGCCTTCAATTCGATCAGTTGGTCACCAGTGGTAAACTTCAGGCCCGCGATTCCACCCATATCATCTGTTCTGGCTTTGTACAGATCAAAATCTCCTTGACCGACCATTTGCTTCACCAAAGCGGATTCCTTTGTACTATATGCATTTGGCCATAGATGGATGCCAAGTTTATCAAGCGTGGAGGATGAACGATTAGTATACGCAATTTCGATCGTGCCGGAAACGATATGTACCGAAGTATCCAAGGTGGCAGTGATCTTGTATTGGGGTCGTTGAGCGACTATTGTTGCGCTGCCTAGCAATATGCACCAGAAAAGTATTGATAACCTCACTAGGTGGATCAGGCTGGAATGGGTTTGATCCGTCTTCGAGGTCGTTAACTGCATTTTTCAAAGATATACAGTTTGTGGAAACACAGGGGTTGGTTCGGATAGGATTCGCCTGATTCCCAAAAATTTCACACCTTGTGATTACGAACAGGATTCATGACAGAGACTATACTACCTATACTGCGTGAGGCCAGCAAAGCCATACTTGAGATCTATGCTGATGAAGCTAGCTTTAATACTGAATTGAAAGGTGATTTTAGTCCATTGACCGAAGCGGACAAGCAGGCTAATCAAATCATCTGTGATGCATTGGGGGATCTTTTCCCGGGCACACCTGTGATCTCGGAAGAAACTAAGCAAGCGCTATATACAGAAAGGGCTCACTACACAAACTTTTTCCTCGTGGATCCACTTGATGGCACGAGGGAGTTTATCAAACGAAACGGTGAATTTACCATCAACATCGCTTACCTCGAAGGGCACAGACCTGTAGGTGGATATGTCTTTGTACCATGCACAGGCATGGCGTATGTAGCTGAGTACGGCGCTGGTGCTTATCGGATCGATACTGATGGTCATAAAACGGAATTACGCTCTCAATCCTTCAGGCTCGATGATTCTGGACTAAATGTTGTCGCTTCGAGGAGTCATCGGGATAGCATGACGGATAAAATCATCTCCGGTCTCCGCGAGCCTATAATTGTCTCCACCGGCAGTTCACTGAAGTTTTTATTGATTGCAGAAGGCAAGGCAAATTTTTACCCGCGCCTGGCGCCTACTATGGAATGGGATACAGCTGCAGCCCAATGTATACTTGAAGAAGCTGGAGGTAGCTTATTGCAATTTGACAACTTACAACCGTTGGTGTATAATAAGCCTGACCTGTTAAATCCCTACTTTATAGCGATGGGCGCCTTACTGGACCCTGAAAGCCTGGTGGATCTGCTCCGCACCCTCTAGAAATCATATTAGTATTTTTTGGCATATGATTTGCATCAGGTCAGTAACGCTTACTATCTGATAAATACATATGATCCCATCTTCAAAGTCCCTGCTTGCGGGTGTTACCCTGTGCGCCTTCCTTTGCTGTTCGCCAAAGCCGTACACGAAAGTGATGGTGAGACCGGCTTCTTGTTCGCAGGATGTACAGTTTGCAGACTGTGCCAGTCTCGGTCACTTACTTGAATTTGCAGACTTAATGAAAAAGCCGGTGTTTATGTATTTCTATGCCCCATGGATTGAATCCTGCAAGCGCATGGATCAGTATGTCTATACACAGGATGAACTTGCATCCTACTTCAACAATCATTTTATCAACTATAAGATCAATGCCGGTGACACCTCTCCCGATGCTGCATTGGCTGATCGTTATGGTGTCACTTCGTTTCCTACGCTATTGTTTGTTGATAGCAAAGGGAAGATCATGAAACGCCACGAAGGTCCGGCGACTGCAGCGCAGGTGCTGGAGATGGGTTATTATCTGCATGATGCGGTGGAGAAAGAGATGGTTTCTTTGGGCTCTCACTAACGTGTAAGAGAGTGAGAGCGTGAGAGCGTGAGAGCGTGAGAACGTGAGAACGTGAGAGCGTGAGAACGTGAGAGCCATTATGATATTACATGCCGTCGGAAACGGCTACATTGATCTCTGCCAGGTTTATGATTTCTTTGATTTGACGTACGCGGACTTAAGTCAACTTAAGCCCAACTTTGTTTCTTCAAACCCCCTACCCCCTGAAAGGGGGACTTGATAAAATTATTCTACCATAGTCTTTCTCTGCTCCCCCTTTCAGGGGGTAGGGGGTCAGATCGAACAAAAACTTACAAGCAGGAGGTGGTCAGATCTAATTTGTTTCCTCTTTAGGTTTTGAGAATGCGGGTGAGGCTAATAATTTAGCAGCTGCGGATGGGCCGATTAATTTAATAATTTCTTCTTCGGGGGCTTCTTTGAGTTTCTTTACGGAACCGAAATGTTTTAAAAGTTTTTCTGCAGTCTTCTCCCCTACTCCTTTGATGCCGGTTAGCTCTGTGCTGGCAAATCCTTTACTTCTGGTATTTCGGTGAAAGGTAATGGCAAAGCGATGTGCTTCATTGCGGATCTGTTGGATGAGGCGAAGCGATTCGGATTTTTTATCAATGTAGAGGGGAATTGAATCTTCGGGAAAATAAATTTCTTCCAGTTTCTTTGCAATACCGACGACAGTCATGCGATCTCTGATACCAAGCGCATCGATAGACTCCATGGCTGCGCTGAGCTGACCTTTGCCACCATCTATGACCACCAGGTCAGGCAATGGCTGATTCTCCTCCATCATCCGCTTGTAACGTCGCTCCACTATCTCACGCATGGATGCAAAATCATCAGGGCCCTCTACCGTCTTTACATGAAAATGACGGTAATCCCTTTTTGCAGGCTTTGCATTTCTGAACACCACACAAGAAGCGACAGGATTGGTGCCTTGAATATTGCTGTTGTCAAAACACTCAATATGCATCGGCAATCCATTCATCCGCAAATCCTGCTGAAGTGTTCGTAAGATTCGCTCTGCAGGTGTCTGCTTCTGCGTATAATTCATTTTCTCCTTCTGCTTCTGCAGGAGAAAATATTTGACATTCTTGAGCGAGAGATCCAGCAATTCTTTTTTCTCGCCACGCTGCGGGACGGTTTGAGTCAACCCCTGTTCAACGAGCTCAACTTTGAAAGGCAGCACGAGTTCCTCCGTGAGGCTGTTGAATTTTTCACGCAGCCGATCAATGGTGAACGCCAGTAACTCATGTTCATCTTCATTGAGATTCTTGAGCAATTCCTGTGTATAACTATTGATGATCGCGCCTTGGACCACCTTGAGGTAGTTGACATAGGCATGTGTCTCGTCTGTGGCGATACTGAACACATCGAGGTCACGATCCATTTGACTTACGACCGTTGATTTTGACTGATAATCCTCAAACAATGTCAACTTCTCTTTGATCTGCTGAGCCTTTTCAAATTCCATTTCCAGAGCATGGGTCTCCATCTGTCTCTTGAGATGCTGGATCACATCACGAAAATGGCCTTTGAGAATATTCCGGACCTGATCGATGCGGGCATTGTATGATTCTTCTGTTTCCAAACCTTCACATGGGCCGAGGCAATTCTTAATGTGGTATTCGAGGCAGACTTTATACTTATTTGCGGCGATAGGTTGAGGTGTCAGTAACAGAGGGCAGGTACGAAGAGGGAATATCTTCCTTACGATTTCAAGGATCTCACTGACTTTATTCTTAGAGGTGTATGGTCCGAAATAAGTGGAGCCATCGCGTATCACGCGTCGGGTCAGAAATACTCTGGGAAACTTTTCATTCTTGATACAAATGAATGTATAGGATTTGTCATCCTTGAGATTGACGTTGTATCGTGGCTGAATTTGTTTGATCAGGGTGTTTTCAAGCAACAGCGCATCCTGTTCACTTTCAACAATCGTAAATTCAAAACGATGTGCCTGCCGAACCATGGTCCGGGTCTTGAAATATTGATTTTTCTGTTCACCGAAATAAGATGAAAGGCGGTTGCGCAAGCTTTTCGCTTTACCTACATAGATCACCGTGCCCTCTCCATTCAGAAATCGGTAGACACCCGGTTCCTTAGGAATATTATCAGCTACCGCCTTGTAATCCTCAAATGTCATATATCCGTATGCTCGTCGGCTATCATTCCCTTCAGTAGATATTCAGCAGAAGCGGGATTAGTGGCTAGGGGGATATTATGCACGTCGCACAATCTCATGAGCATCTGAACATCAGGTTCATGTGGGTGCTTACCAAGTGGGTCTCGGAAGAAGAAAACAAAATCAACTTCTCCGTTGGCTACCTTGGCGCCAATCTGGGCATCCCCTCCTTTCGGGCCTGAGAGGACTTTGGTCACCTTGAAGCCGGCTTTTTCAAGAAAAGTCCCTGTGGTGGCAGTAGCAATGAGCTCTGCTGTTCTGAATAACTCCTTGTTATGCAGCAGGAAAGAGACCAGATCGGCTTTCTTTCCGTCATGGGCAATCATTGCGATTCGTAGCATAGGTTCTGTTCTTTATTTATGGGAGGTAAAGTTCATTAAAATCTTTGGGTATGTCGGTGGCTGCTGGAGCAAGGCGGGAATTTCGGTAGGAATTTCGGTGGTCGCAGGAGCAAACTCCTGCAACGGCATTGGGTTAGGAAGCAACTAGCTGCCGCTGGCCAGGAGTTCTTACCAATAGTGGTATCTCCGCTGGAACTCACCCTCCAACCCCCTCTCTTTCCCGAGGCGAATTACCGTATGCGATTGATTTTCTGAAAAGAGGGGGGCTAATCTTCCTTTTGTCATGGTTTCGACGCGGTTGATCAGCTCGATACAGCCGATTTCCACGATCCGGTCGCCCTGCTTGGGATCA
>JANNSS010000365.1:0-32497 GCA_031402955.1 Saprospiraceae bacterium | reverse complement strand
TTTGGTGTCATAGATTCCTTCCACAAAAAGCACCACCACATTCGACCGTATTTCCATTTTGGGGATGTAAAAGGCAGATCCGTTGACCGAAAGGCGGTTTTGTAGTTCAGCAAACGTAATGTGGGAAAAGTCCCGATTCTTTAATGCGGTCGCTGAGATTTTTACAAGGGGTTCGAAATTGATAAGTTCTCCATTCTTCACTGAAAAGTCAACCTCACCTTTCATGCTGTTTTCCTTGATTTCGGCTTTATCATTCAAGACAAGGTCGAAGTTTGTTTTAGCAGATAGTTTACCTTTCATATTGCTGGCAGTGATCGCATCCTGTCCGAAATTATCAAAAGCATTGAAGAGACCCGGGATATCCACGCGGGTGATGGTGGATTTCAGGGTGAGCGTATTAGCCTGGTAGGCATTGATCAATGCACCTTCTACGGTCACCGTGCCACCAGCGTGCTGCAGTCTGGTCCGTTGTATCATTAATTTGTTTCCAGTCACCAGTATGGTAGCTGAAACACCTGTGGCTGTAAATTTTTTATAGACAAGATTGTTTGCGATCATGGTTAGTTTGACCGTTCCATCACGTAGCATTCTATCAATATTTCCAGATGCTTTTGAAACCTGGTTTTTTGACCCGGACTTTTTGGGTTGGACTTTGCCAGATTCACCAACAAACGAGATAAAATCTCCCAGATACAACTTGGGTGTTGAAACGGTCCAGTCCATCGTGAGTTGTTCGGGATTCAGATTCATCAAGGCCATGAGGTTGAGAATATGTCCTTTGATGGTCAGTTGCGTACTGCCAACGGCGGCAACAAGTTGATTCAGCACCAGGTCCTGATTACGAAAGGTGATTTCACCACTACATTCTTTGAAATCTAAGTTTCTTGGAAGGTATTTAACTTCAGCTTGCTGAAGCCATATTTTACCGTTCAGGGCTGGTAGAACAGTATCGCTGACGGTAATTGCTCCACGATAGGTGATATCCATTTTGCCTGTCCCGGCAAGAAATTCCAAGGTAGCACTCTCAACGATGTGATTGAGTTTTTCGAGTTCAAATGTGGACTGAAGATCACACACTAAGAATGGATCGATCAGGTCAGAAATTTGAATCTGACAGGAAGTTAAGGTGATGTCATTCCAATCGGCTTTCAGGCTTGTAAAGGTAAATTCTGAATTGGGATCACCCGGCAAGGACTGGCAATCCACCTGATTGCAAAAGTGACCGTTGTAGCTGCAATTTTCCAATTGGCCGATCGGCGTTTCCATCGTGGCATCTTTCACAATAAAACGTGTTGCTATAGTAGGTACTACTTTTCGTGCCATTTTTCCTGCTATCGTAGCTTCAACATCAAAAGGTAACGAAAGGCTGATCGAATCCAGATGCTGTTGTATGGATGCGGTAAGGACACTCGCAGCGTCCTTGTAGAAAATTTGTTTTGTGTAGATACCAAGGGCATAGGACGTAGTGTCCTGATCAAGATAGAATGCACCATGCAGGATGTATGGTTGCTGTTGGATGTTCAGATTCACTTTCGTCAGTTCCAATTTTTGATGGGGGAAATAGGTGAGCAATAAATTTCCCTGAAGGGTCTTTTCCTTGAGATAACTTCCTTTCTCCAGATTGAAGCCTATACCATGCACCAACGAATTGATTTGTATATCCAATAAAACAGTTGAATCCTTTTTTGTAACTCCGCCATGGAGGTATACAATGTCAATATCATGCATTGCATTTAAAAGCTCATTTTCCATGATGATCCTTGTGCGTCGGATGGAGAGTAAGGGTGTAGCGCCTTTTTCTTTTTGCGTATCCACCTGTTCCACAAGGTTGAGATTCCGGTAGCCACAGGCATCCGTGTATAAATGAAGACAGCCATCTTCTATACTCACTTTCCTTACTTCGGGCTTTCCTTTAAATAGACTGAACCAGGTCAAATAGAGATATAAATTCTTTACTTTTAGAAAATCATTTTTATGCTGATCCCACAGGGAGTCCCGGATAGTGAGATCATGCAGGTTGACGGCGATATCAGGAAAGGCCTTAAAGAAAGCAGGTGTAATGGAGCCAAGGGTCACTTCTCCTTGTATCCTGGATTTGATTTGCGTAATGGCTAATTCGCGGATGAAGGCTTGATTGTAGGAAATCAAGAAATGAACAGCCATCATAAATAGCAGGAAGAGGGAAAGAATTCCCCCGCATATCCACAGCAGTTTTCGCCTTGATTTATTCAACCCTTGAGAGATTTAACATCGTAACCTGATCAATCACCCGAAGAAGGCGTCAATATGGGAGATGTTTTTAACCAAAACACAATTAAAATTGTAAAAGTTTAGCATGCATTGCAATTCATGCTGCGATGTTGTTTTTTATTCTGGCTCCTGGCCACTATATCCTATCTCCTGGTTATCGGATCAACGTCACATCCCCAAACTTCACAATCGGCTTGTCATCAATGTACCTGGCCACTAGTTTATAAACATACACCCCAGGATTCAGTGGTTTTCCTCGTGAAGTGCCATCCCAGCTAAAGGTTAGATCATCAGGCAGGAAGTCGAATTGCTGGAATACAAATGTGCCCCAGCGATCATAAATGGTAAGTTCTTCGATCATTTTAATTCCGGAAGCGGAGGAAATGGTGAAGTAGTCATTGACCTGATCACCATTGGGAGAAAAGACATTAGGGATGAACAAATTGCGATCAATGAATACATCGATTTTGATTTCATCCGCATGCTCACATCCGTTTTCATCCACCACGATGGCTTCATAAGTTACAGCAGAAGTTGATTCAAGCGATCTCAAGAAACAATTGTCACATTGATCATCGGACCAACTAACTTGGAGCATACCATAAGGCTGACCGATCACTTCAACTGAAATCGAATAGGGTTTTCCGAAAGCAACCACCGTATCAGGTCCAAGATCTACATTCCAATCCTGTGGTTCCTGGATGATAAAATTTTCTTGTTGTGTACAGCCATTCTGATCTACAATCACCAGTTGATGTGCGCCAGCATCTAATCCAGTATACGTTAATGTATTTTGAAATGATTCTTGATCAAGCGAACTCGTCCATGGGGCAACACCTCCCTGAATGGAAGTAATAGCTATCCTTCCATTCAGCTGACCGAAACAATTGATGTCATCGGTTGCGATGGTGTATTGCATAGGCAGCGGCTCTACAAGAGTGACGGATGACGATGATGTACATCCATGACTATCCGTAACAGTTACCGAATAATTGCCGGGGCCTAGCTGATTGATTTGGGTCGTTGTTGAGCCTTCAGACCAAATGTACTGATGTGGCGGTGTCCCGATTCCGTTTAGTTCAGCAATAGCAATACCTGATGCATCGCCTGCACAAGGAATGTTGTACCCAAACATATCTGACGGGGTTGTTGCCGTGACTGACAGTGGTGCTATGTTATCTATCTGAATGGTATCAAAATTCGATAAACCATTGGCAGATGTTGTTTCAAAATAATACGTGCCCGGTGTTTCCAATTCAATCGTAATGGTGCCGGGACTTGCGTTTATAACATCCGTGCCGTTCAAGGCTAATGAAGCATGCAGCCATTGAAGTGTAAAGGGAGCGAGTCCTATTGTAGCGGAGATAGTAACAATCCCAACATCTCCAAAACAAAGCGGTTGAACAACCGCGATCGAAGACTCGATGGAGCAGAGATCTGGTGGGTCTAGTGTGGTGGTTTCTATCACCAGACTGTCGCAGCCATAGGTGTTCGTAAAATGTTGCATGACGACACCGGTATCCTGCGGCTCACAGCTCGAAGCAGATAAATAAGTTGTGTCCGATGGCAACAAGGTCGTGTATGCAGAAATCACACTATCGCATCCAAACAGGTTAGTCAGATTGGTAATGATATATCCTGAATCTGTAGGAGAGCAGGTATTGAAAAATAAATACGTTGTATCTGATCCGCCATAGCGTGTTTGAACAATTACAAGACTGTCACAGCCCATACTATTGACAAGTAGTGAAGAGATGGTGCCTGTGTCCGCAATAGAACATGCATATTCAGTGAGAAGCGTTGTGTCTGATAGCAGGAAGGAAACGGTAGTGATGACAAGGCTATCGCACCCAACTATGTTCGTCAGAGTTTGTTGCGTGACACCAACCCCTGTCGGATCACAAGTGCTGAGGAAAAGTGCGGTTGTGTCTGTGCGCAGAAGGTCTGTGGTTGTCACGACCAGGCTGTCACATCCAAACTGATTTGAAAGCAACTGGATCACTTTGCCGGTATCAGATGGCAAACAAGATGATAAATAAATCAGCGTAGTGTCGGTAGGCAATAACGCGATTTCCGTAATGACGGTGCTATCACAATTACCCTGGTTGATCGTAACGATAAATGTGCCAGTGTCTATCGGATTGCATGAACCAAGGATGATCCAGGTCGTATCAGAAGGTGATATAATCACATCTGTGATCACAATGCTGTCACAACCGGAAGAGGTGAGATAATTGTCCGTATAGATACCTCCTTGAGTCTGATATGCTCCTTCGAGATAGATGGAGTCACCCGGACACAGATTGCTGGTGAATAAAAAGGTAAGGACGGAAGCTTCTGAAATCTCAACTTCAACGATGCTGTCGCATCCGTTAATGGACGCAAAAGTTTCAACACCTGAAAACAAACCGTTTCCATACGTCGTGCCATTAATGTCGAACGTAGACCCCGCACAAATGATCGTGTCCATGAGGGTGAGATAAGCTGGCCATAAATTGACAATGGTGCAGTTGTCTGTGGTCCCGCAGGCATTCGTGACTTCGAGACATATTTCTGCTTCTCCGGGCAAAGCCCATTCAACTTCGATTTCATTGGTGCCATCACCACTGATGATATTCAATTCTGAAGGCACGATCCATTCATACGTGTCATTTGGATCTATTTCTGCAGTATAAAAAGTGGCTGTTTCTCCGGGACACATTGAGGTAGGTCCGGAGATGAGTGGAAA
Organism: Saprospiraceae bacterium; assembly: GCA_031402955.1. Taxonomy (GTDB): domain Bacteria; phylum Bacteroidota; class Bacteroidia; order Chitinophagales; family Saprospiraceae; genus Opimibacter. The sequence continues at coordinate 27,519 of JANNSS010000365.1, read as the reverse complement.
TTCAGGGAAGGTCCCGACAGTCACTTCAAAACATCCTTCATTCATATCACACCTTGTTTCGATCTCCAGGCAGATTTCGCCATCCTGTGCATCTTCCCACAGGATAGTAACCTCAGGGGTGCCCTGTCCACTCAGGATGACCGCGCCTGAAGGAATGGACCATTGATAAGAATTGATTTCGGGAGCTGCAGGGAATGATGCTGTATATGTTCCCGTTTCACCTTCGCAAAGAAAGGCAGGACCTTCAATATCAGGAAGAGGAGCTTCTTCTTCATACAATGTGATTTCCACTTCATCTTCCACCTTACATAACGCCACCATCGATATATCATCAAGGGCAAAATCATTTCCGCCTGGAGCTGTATTGAGATTGAGTATACAGATTTCGGCAGTTGTACTGGAACCTGAATTCCAGGATGCATTGAAAGGAATCCAGTTGCACGGCGTAGGATCCGCATTGATGATCTGACCTATCGGACTACCATTGATAGAAAACTGCAATTCAGCAGGCGAGGAGGGATTCATCGAGGCCACCCAGGCTGAAACATTATACCAGGAGTCTTCATTGATGGTAATTGTCTGGCACCAGATATCAAGTAAGTTGGCTGCACCATTGACGACCATCATGTTGCCATTACCACCGGTGTGGTCACTGCAAGCGCTAAAACCAGCATGAACCAAATTGGGATTGTTGATCACTGTATAGGTTCCCTCAGGGTTCATTTCATTCTGGACGATCGGAATATCCACCACATAGTTGTAGGCAGAAATAAATCCGGTGTTCCCTCCTGAAAAATTTCCATTGACCACCAGGTTTATATTATCAGGATCCGCTCCGAAAGCAGTCAGTGTATACGTAATAGGTCCTGTGATATTGGCCGTCGGGTTCAGGATAAAGGGATTGCTCAATCCTGATGCTGGTGACCATTGGTAAAACACGGTATTACCAATGATGGAACCTTGAAGGGTTAGCAACCCTCCCGGATCGCACACATTGGTATCCGGCCCGGCATCAACGATGAGGTCACAAGTGCTTGCTGCAGGAAGAAAAGTTGAGTCAGAAGGAGAAAATAAAAGCCCTGTCCATTGAGCACCCCAACAGATCAGCACAAAGAGTCCTGAAATCATCCAATTCATCATGAACTGTAAAGGTGGCCTGGGGGTGTGTTTGCTAAAGGGGTCTAAGGTAGTGAAAAAGTTAGCAGTTAGCAGTGAGAAGTTAGCAGTGGGCAAGGGGCTGTTTGCAGTTGACATTGGAGCAGTTAGGCCTTGGCCGTTGCAGGAGTTTGCTCCTGCGACCATGAGAGTTCCAATATTGATTCTCAATAGAAATTCCCCAATATGGAATTAATTGGTAGATGATCTCACTCTCGTCAGGAGACGAGAATATATAGCATTTAAGTCAGAGACTTAAACGAGCGAGTACTAAAAAGGTAAAGACGCGATCAATCGCGTCTCTACTTTTTAATTTTTGCAATTATTAACTGCTAACTGCTAACTTCTCACTGCTAACTTAAGCTTGTGCTTTCGGTGTATTGAAATTCATTGGGGGAAAGGAGACATTCTGGTCAGATTCCTCGATTTTGCCAAACTGGTTTTCAAACTTCTTGATGTTTTCGGCAAGGGCTTTCATGAGACGTTTTGCGTGTTGGGGAGTCAGGATGACCCGTGCTTTTACTTTGGCTTTAGGCACATTGGGCATCATACGGATAAAGTCCACTACAAATTCGGAGTGGGAGTGGGAGATGATGGCCAGATTGGCATAGATGCCTTCTGCGATTTCTTCCGGGAGTTCGATATTGAGTTGGTTGGGTTGATTCTTGTCTTCAGCCATGGTATGAGTTATTGGATATGTAAGTAAACAAAGGTATTAACCATTTTCGGAAAGATAGGTTCAAAACACGGGCAGCGGGCCAGGAGCCTTTGCCAGATAGCCTTTTTGGCCCATGGTTTACAGGATAATCCATAAAAAAAGCCGGAGATCACATTTGACCGCCGGCTCTTCGTTTTGTATTGATTACTTTAATTACTTCCTTTCTGCAGCTTTCACCAATGGAGGCAGGCCGCTGAGTTCTTCCTGGTATTCCCAGATTTCACATTCCTGGGCGATGGTGGCGGCTTGCCACTGATCCCACATGGTTTCTACACTTCCTTTGCCGAAGATTTCATCATACTTGGCATTGAATCCATCATCCGTGCCCATCCAGGCATATTTGTCAAAGAAAGATACGATGGTGATATCGCGTCCCGAGCTGGTACTTGGGATTTCGTTGAAATAGATTCCATAGGTCTCGCCTGGGATCTTCTCGGTGTATACCCTTGTAATCTTCTTCAGGATTTCTTTGACTTCATCCATTTTGCCTCTTGCTACATCGACATAGCGGACAAATAATTTATCAATGTTGAAGTCAGCCGGAAATCTAGAGAGGGCTGGATCCATGCTGATGTATTCAGCATTGTTTTCTTCACCAAGGTAACGTTCCACATTAGCGGTCCAATCTGAATTGTGGCTATCATCTGCCGGCCTTGTGTCCAGTGCACTCCAGGGGCCGGGACCCATGACCCATTTGTACTTACCGGAATCACGCCCGGATTGTACAGTGTAGACGCGAACGCCATTCGCACCCGATGCATGGTATTTTTTGTTGTGTGCACCCATGGCATGTTCTACCTGGGCAGCATTATCGCGGCTGACGGAGTGTGTGGCGATTTCGAAAATGAGCTCAGTACCTGCCTGTGAGAAGGCGATGACCGGGCTGAGAAGCAGTAAATAAATGAGTTTTTTCATATAACAAAAAGTTTTAATGTGAGAAGATGCGAGCTAGCCCCCGATGGGGTCAATGGATAAAAAAGTGTTCTGGTAATTGGCGGCAGGGTGCTTTCCTAATGTTGATCAGAGCTCGGGATCTCTTTGTTATACTACACCGTCAATGGGCGAAAGGTAATAATTCCTTTTAATCGAGTATGAATTATTTTTTAAGAAGGAAGAAAATGTGTGTGGTGATGATTTATTGCAGACTCGCAAACTGAAAAGAACTTCCATCAAACAATCCTTTGTCACTCAGTTTCAGCGACGGGATGACCAGCAATGCCATAAAGGATAGCGTCATAAAGGGTGCGCTGAGTGTTGAGCCCAGCCATTTTTTTGAAACCAAATCTGCAGCACTATAAAGTTTGCCGATCGTTTCTCCATCCGTTGAATCCGACATCAATCCGCCTACAGGCAATGGAACACAGATGCTTTTGTAAGCCATGTCATTAAATTCAAAAGTGGCCATCATTGGTGTGTCCATATGATCAGGGATGCCCTGCATTCTTCCCATGGCACAAAGCCCACCTCTCGCTTCAATAACCTGATTGATACATGCCGCAAGGTCTTTGTCATTGGTACCTACTGCAATAATATTGTGTGAATCATGCGCCACGCTCGAAGCTATAGCCCCGCTCTTCAAACCAAACCCCTTGATCAGGGCAATAGCAGGTGGAGCTTTGGTATATCGATTGATCACAACCAGTTTAAGGATATCACGTGAAGTGTCGCTTTCAAAAAGACCTTCATCCATTGCAGCCATTTCGTGTTGTGTCACGATAGCACCATCCACTGCGACAATGATCTTTGCAGACGCTGACTTAAGGTGTAATTGAAGATCGTGTGACTGAATCGGATCAATGCCAAATGAATTGATCACAGGTATTTCGACAGCAGGTAAGTTGATGATCCCATTCGCAAATACGTCAACTCCATCGATCCAGGTGCTGATGACTTTAAATGAATCCAGGTCTTCTACTAAAATCATATCCGCAGGATCGCCTGGTTGTAATAGTCCGACATTCAGATTGTAATGTGTGACGGGATTAACACAAGCTATTTGGAGCATATCCATTAGGTCATACGCATAGGAGAGGGATCGGGTCACCAGTTGATTGATATGACCACGCATCAGGTCATCCGGATGTTTGTCATCCGAACATAACATCACCATCTCCGGGTGTGAGCCAATAAGTGTATGCAGCGCATTATAATTTTTTGCAGCACTCCCTTCACGAATGATGATGCGCATGCCAGCGTCAATTTTATCAAGGGCTTCTTCCAGCGTTGTGCATTCATGATCCGTCGAGATGCCAGCCGAAGCATAAGCGTGTGCATCCACGCCACGTAACCCAGGCGCATGGCCATCAACAGGTACGCCATACTTTTGAGCAGCCGCTATTTTATCCATGACCAACGGGTCACGATCCAGCACAGCAGGGTAGTTCATCATCTCCGATAGATAGCAGGTGCTTTTTTCTTCAAACAACTGAATGATCTCCTCCACGGTAAGTGTTGCCCCAGCCGTTTCAAAACTTGTCGCAGGTACACAAGACGGGGCCCCGAAGAAAAACTTAAACCCGGAGGCTTTTCCGAGTTTAGCCATGTACCGCACACCCTCAATCCCGCACACATTGGCGATCTCATGCGGATCCGAAACGGTCGCTACCGTGCCATGCTTTACGGCCAGTCTGGCAAATGCCGGTGGCGTCAGCATCGAGCTCTCGATATGGATGTGGGCATCAATAAACCCCGGCATCACGTAGGGTAATTTATCCTTTTCAGGCCCGGTTATCTCTAGTTTTTCAATAATCCCATCCTTCACCCACACCGCCCCAAACCCTCTAACCCTCCTGACCGGGTCGATAATGTTAGCCTCCAACGTGAAATTTTTTGATAGCCTCATCGTTCAAAAGTAGTTAACTTCATTCCCACTGTAGGGACCCATGAGCATGATTTTAATTTGATGATTACTTTTGCACAGGACATGAAGTCTGAAGGCTGAAGCTAAGGCGAAGAGATTTCTGAGGTTATTTGTTTAACTGGTTAGATGGTTAAGTGGTTAATTTTTTAACCAATAACACATAAACATTTAAACACTTAAACACTTAAACATTTAAACACTTAAACATTTAACCAATCATTTACCATTTACCATTTAACAACCTAACCGTGAAATCACTCAACCACATAGAATCCACCTTCGACACCAAGAGACACTTCCTTGAAAAATCAGCTTTCGGTGTTTGCCAGCAGGTAGGGGAGTGGATGCGGATCAATCCGGCCACCATCAGGTTGTATTTTATCTACCTGTCTTTTATCACCTTCGGGTCACCGTTTGTGATCTATTTGTTCATGGCCTTCTGGCTGAATATCAAGAAATATCTTCAGGGGTCAGGGCCAGGAAGGGTATGGACGGAGTAGTGAGTAGTGAGTAGTAAGTGGTGAGTGGTGAGTCGTGAGTCGTGAGTAGTGAGTAGTGAGTGGTGAACGGATTACAAGATTCAGTTGTTCCTACTCTCTTACTCTCTTACGCTCTTACTGTCTTAAGCTCTTACTGTCTCACTGTCTCACTCTCTCACGCTCTCACTGTCTCACTGTCTCACGCTCTCACTTTCTCACGCTCTCACGCTCTCACTCTCTCACTCTCTCACTCTCTTACACGCCTAGTTTTTAAAAGCATACGACACAATATTCGATCCCATCTGCAGGGCCTTGGATCGTACATCCGGCGGATCTTTATGCACTTCAGGATCTTCCCATCCATCACCAAGGTCGCATTCGTAAGTATAGAACACAACAAGACGTCCTTCATAAATCAGGCCAGCACCTTGCGGGGCTTTACCATCATGTTCATGAATTTTTGGAAGGCCGTTTGGAAATTTAAATTTCTGATGATAGATCTCGTGTTCAAATGGCAGTTCGACTAAGGTCAATTCCGGAAAGACTTGTTTAAGCGCCACCCGTATGTATGGATCCATTCCATAATTATCATCAGCATGCAGAAAGCCACCACCAATCAGGTAATTGCGGAGATTCTCAGCCTCAGCAGGGGAGAAGACCACATTGCCATGACCTGTCATATGCACAAAGGAATAATTAAAGAGGTCCGCACTACCCACTTCTACCGTCGCATAATCCGGATTGATATCCGTACCAAGCGATGAATTGCAGAATGTCGCAAGATTGGTCAATGATGTGGGGTTGGCATACCAGTCACCTCCGCCATTGTATTTCAGTAATGCGAAGCGCAGCGATGGCTCTTCGGGTTTGAAAGGCAATGTGATGAGCAGAAGTACACCGAGAATAGATTGTATCATGTTTATTTTTTCAATTCGTTAAGCAGATGGATTGCACTGCAGGCAGCTACGGCTGCTGTTTCGACGCGTAAACGGTAAGGGCCAATGGTGACCATTTTGCCTCCACGCATGGCCATCTGTTCTGTTTCCTCCACCGAAAATCCACCTTCAGGCCCGATCAGCATAAGAACGTCGTGAGGGGGTATATAATTTTCAACCAGCGGAGAAGAAGAGTTATCGAGATGACAACAGAAAACCTGGGTATCCGGTTGTTCATTTTTAAAATGGGTAATCAGCAGATTGGGAGAAATCAGTTCTCTCAACATAGGTAGCCTGGCTTTCCTTGATTGTTTGGCCGCACTCAGCACGATTTTTTCCATGCGGTCGAGTCGTAGAAATGCCCTTTCAGAATGGTCACAATCCAGGAAGCAGATTTCATCAACACCTAGTTCGACCAGTTTCTCGACGGCAAATTCAGTGCGGTCTATATTCTTGGTAGGAGCAAAGGCTATGGTCAGCTTATAAGGCCTTCTTCCCTGGAAAGTAGTTGAATGGTCCCGTACAAGTTCAATCAGCCCTTCATTTTTAGTGGCAGTTTTGATCAGTCCTTCCACGCACAATCCGGATCCATTGAACAATAGGAGTGCATCACCTTCGCCCATACGCAGGACGTGATAACAATGATGCCACTCATCTCCCGCGAGGGAAACGGTCGTGTCAGTTTCTTCCAGCGAGGGCAGGAAGTACCATGGAAGGGAATTAACGCCCATAAATGCCTAATTTCGCCATTCGGTTTTGGAACATAAAGGCCAAAACTATCGTTTTGAACAGCATCTTAACCTTGATTTCAAAAAATAATCTTACCTGATGGGTGTATTGACGATGATTGCTCAGTTGATCCTGAGCCTTTCGATATTAGTAGTATTGCATGAAATGGGCCACTTTTTACCTGCTAAGTGGTTCAAAACCAAGGTTGAAAAGTTTTATCTCTTCTTTGATGTCAAGTTTGCGCTGGTCAAGAAAAAGATCGGCGAAACAGAATATGGAATCGGCTGGCTTCCATTGGGTGGTTATGTAAAAATTGCCGGTATGGTGGATGAAAGTATGGATGTCGAGCAGATGAAGCTCCCTCCGCAGCCATGGGAATTCAGATCCAAACCAGCCTGGCAACGGCTCATCATCATGCTTGGTGGTGTTACAGTCAATTTTTTACTTGGCTTCCTGATTTTTGGTTTGATGCTTTGGGGCTATGGGAAAGAATATGTCCAGAACGATAAACTCGAATATGGAATCTATGTCGATTCACTGGGCACTGAACTTGGTTTAAAAGATGGTGATAAGATCATCTCCATAGGTGGGAAAGAAATCAAGGAGTTTACACCTTCTGTATTGCGCAAAGAGATTGTGCTCAACAATGCCAAGCAGATCATTGTCATGAGAGATAGTCATGAAGTGAAAGTGACGGTGGAGCCTGAATTTGTGCAGGTACTTTCCTCCAATGATTATAAGGATTATGAGGTGATAGGCCCGAGGATTCCATTTATAGTTGAAAAAGTGACAGAGGGCAGTAATGCTGCAAAGGCAGACCTGCAGAAAGATGATGAGGTCGTGTATGTCAATAATGCACCAGCTCGTTACCAGCACGAAGTAGTCAAAGCACTGAGAAAAGCCAAGGGTGAAACCATCAGACTTGGCTATACAAGAGGTGGACAACCTCTCGAGGCTCCTGTACTCGTGGATGAGAAGGGAAAGATTGGGATCGCTTTGAAAACCGCAACTCAGTTTGGCTGGACAGGCCGTAAAGATTATACATTAGCACAGGCTATTCCAGGAGGATTCACTGAAGGTGTCGCCTTTATGGGAGACTGGTTTAAAGGCATTGCCCAGTTGTTCAGAGGAAATGTAAAAGCAAAAGATAGTCTCGGTGGTTTTATCACGATTACCAAGTTGTTTTCTACCTCCTGGGATTGGGAATCATTCTGGCGGATCACGGGCATCTTGTCTTTTATCCTGGCGATCATGAACCTATTGCCTATACCTGCCTTGGACGGAGGGCATGTGATGTTTCTCCTCTATGAAGTGATTTCGGGCCGTAAGCCAAGTGATAAGTTTATGGAATATGCCACCTATGTTGGCTTTGCGATCGTTCTTGGGTTATTGATTCTGGCCAATGGGTTGGATATCATGAGATTGTTCGGGAAATAGCTATCAGCTGTCAGCTCCAGATGCTAGCTTCCAGTTACCAGCTACAGCTTCCAGGGAGATTTAAAGGGCAATGATGCTGGTTTGTAAAAAAGTTTAAATTTGCAGTCCCTCAGAAGTGAGGGCGTGAATAAGGTAATGCCAGAGTGGCGGAATTGGTAGACGCACTGGACTCAAAATCCAGCGTTCGCAAGGATGTGCGGGTTCGACTCCCGCCTCTGGTACTTTTTAAGTGAAGAATGAAGAGTGAAAAGTGAAAAATGGTTGCTGTGGGCATGAATATCACAAACATGCGTTTTTTAGACAATCATTTCTCACAAAAAAGAGTAAAATTTTAAAGCATAAGCAGGCATCGCCTGCTTATGCTTTAAAAAATACTTTTACAGCAGATGTGCAGCATTTGCTGATTTTTAGCCGAAGTGGTGGAATTGGTAGACACGCACGTTTCAGGGGCGTGTGTTCGTAAGGACATGGGGGTTCGAGTCCCCCCTTCGGCACAAAAAACAGCAGCCCATAAGGCTGCTGTTTTTTTTTGGCCGAAGTGGGACGAGAAGTTTATCCCGCCACTTTAGTGATGCCAATATGGCGATACTAAAGTGTTGGCGGGAAGTCCCCCCTTCGGCACATTTTAAGTGAAAAGTGAAAAGTGAAAAGTTTAAAATAAAAAATGCGTGCCTAAGCACGCATTTTTTATTTAGGTGACCGTTTTCCAATAATCCTTGAAAAGAACCGCTTTTCAAAGGCCCAGAAAAAATCGAACTGGCCAAAGACAAAACCGTAAAATAGTAGGAAGAGGTTGTAGATCGGTAGGATTAGGATCCAGTACAGAATTGAAAACCATCCCGGATGATTTTCATGAAACAACCATTCTGTAATGACCGGCTTGATAAACATCACAGTGAATCCCGTGCATGCAAAAACAATCAGAATGATAATGACCTGCCAGGCTGATTTGACATGCCATCGATCTTGTAAGCGTAAAATCCATTTTGGTGACATGTGAGTGGTGAATGAAAAGTGAAAAGTGAAAAGTGAAGAGTGAAAAGTGAAGAGTGAAAAGTGAGGAGTGAATTGTGAATTGTGAGTGTCAGTTGTGAATTGTGAGTTGTGAGTTGTGAATTGTGAATTGTGAGTTGTGAATTGTGAATTGTGAGTTGTGAATTGTGAATTGTGAGTGCCTTATTGTTTATTGTCATTTTCTCCTTGCCCCTTGCTCCTTGCTAATCCAGCCAGTCTGCAACAAACAAATTCGTCGATCGGGTGCCGCCATTGTTTCGGTTTGAAGAGAAAGATATTCTTTTTCCGTCGGGACTGAACATAGGGAAGGAGTCAAAAGTCTTGTCATAAGTCACCTGCTCAAGTCCGGTGCCGTCCAGATTGATCGTGTACAAGTTGAATTGATAACCACGGGGAGCTGCATGATTGGAAGAGAAAATGATTTTTTGTCCACCTGGGAGAAAGAATGGTGCCCAATTAGCTTTTCCGAGTTGGGTGAGCTGGCGTAGGCCGGAACCATCAGCGTTTATAATATACAGTTCCATATTGGTAGGGGCTACAAGGCCTTCCGCCAGGAAGCCTTTGTATTCGGCAATTTCCTCAGGAGTCTTAGGACGTGAAGAACGGAATACGATCCTGGTTCCATCCGGAGAGAAGAAGGCGCCGCCATCATAACCAAGCTGAGTGGTCAATTGCTTTACACCCGATCCATCGATATTCATTGTATAGAGTTCAAGATCACCACTACGCATGCTGGTGAAGACAATCTTATCACCTTTGGGAGATACGGTTGCTTCGGCATCGTAGCCGGGTTCATTTGTAAGTTGCTTTTTAATTTTTCCTTTCAGGTTGGCTACGAAAATATCATAGTCAGGATATATTGGCCACACGTATTTTCCATCATCCCTCCTGGGTGGAACGTGTGGGCAAGATTCATTGCCAATGTGTGTACTGGCGTAGAGCACAGATTTATTCCCGGGCATGAAATACGCACACGTTGTCCTGCCTTTTCCGGTTGATACCAGATCCGGAATGGAAGATGGTTTTTCCGGATGTTCGGTGTCCATGATAAAGATCTGGTCGCAGGAGGCATTCCATTCAGCACGGGTAGCCTGGAATACCAGTTTGCGGCTGTCAAAGCTCCAATAGGCTTCTGCATTGTCTCCACCAAAAGTCAGTTGCTGAATATTAGCGAGGTGCTTTTCCTGCGTATACCGGAGTGAATCCGTGGCCCCAGCCTTGTCCTGGGCTGCTGAGGTATTAATTTCGAGCCCACAGGTAACAATTGCAATTAAGAAAAGCCGGGCGATTAAAGAAGATGGATTCATCGTTGTATTTTTGCCCTGCAAATATAGGCCGATGATGGCCTTTACTATATACCTCGCAACATGGAATTAATACCTTTTAGCAATCTCCTCAAAAAGTCATTTGTTCTCGTATCGCTGATTATCCTGGCTTCCTGCAGCACCATCAAATGGTCGGCAACAAACACAGATCAGCAGCAAATGCTGGCCGATATCACCTATCTCGCTGATGATAAACTGGAAGGCAGAACTTTCGGATCAAAAGGCGAAATGAAAGCCGGCGACTACATCGCCAGGCGTTATAAGCAACTGGGCCTGACGCCAAAGGGTGAAAATGGAACCTGGTTCCAGGCACTGACCGTCAACAATCCTAACCCACACACCGTTGAATTTGCAGAGAAGGGGGATAATGGCAGCAAGACCGGCCGTAATGTATTGGGATATATGGATCATGGAGCTCCTTACACCATCATCCTGGGTGCGCATTATGATCACCTTGGGTATGGTACTTTCGGTTCACTGTATGTGGGCGATCCTGCTATTCATAACGGAGCGGATGACAACGCCAGCGGAGTAGCCATGATCCTTGAGATGGCTCAGCGTCTGAGCAGTGAGAAGAAATTTAACTACCTCTTTATTGCTTTCACTGGCGAAGAGAATGGATTGTGGGGTTCAAATTACTATTGCGATCATGCGACTATCGATCTCACCAAAGTGACGGCGATGCTCAACTTTGATATGGTCGGTCGACTGAATGAAAATAAAATGGCTATTAATGGCATCGGAACATCTCCGGTCTGGGTGGATCTGATCAATGCTTCTAATACAGCAAACCTGACCATCACCATGAGTGAATCGGGAATTGGTCCATCAGATCACACTTCATTTTATCTGACGGATATACCGACGATACATTATTTCACCGGTGCACATGAAGACTATCACAAGCCATCTGATGACGTCCCACTCATCAATAATGAAGGGATGGAAATCGTAGCAGACATGGTCAGCAATCTGATCGAGCGTATGAATGCAACTGAAAAACTTGCCTTCACTAAAACAAAAGACCCTGATCCATCATCCACTCCGAATATGGAAGTGACCCTTGGTGTACTTCCTGATTATCTCTATGATGGAGCCGGTATGCGCATTGACGGCGTTCGTGATGGAAAGCCTGCTTCAGTGGCAGGTATGCAGAAAGGGGATGTGATCATGAAATTGGGTGGTAAGGATATTAAAGACATTTACGTATACATGGAGGCTTTGAGTGCATTCCATAAAGGCGATAAGACTACGCTTGTGGCACTTAGAGATGGAAAGGAAGTTGAGTTTGCTATTCAGTTTTAAGAAGTCAACCTTATTTAAAAACAATATGGAGCAGGATAAAACAATAGGTGCAATCACCTGGATGGATATAACAGTACCTGAAGCTGATGGACTGAGAGACTTCTATAAAAATGTTGTAGGCTGGACGACCATGGATATCAGCATGGGAGATTACAATGACTATTGTATGGTTTCTCCAACAGACAATGTGGTGCGCTCAGGCGTATGTCATGCTCATGGTGCTAATGCGGATATGCCTGCTGCATGGATCATGTATATCAATGTGGCTAATCTCGATGAAAGTATTGCAAAAGTAATTGCCGGTGGCGGCGAGGTGGTCAATGGTCCGCGCAAGATGGGGGAGAAGGCGAGGTACTGCATCATCAAAGATCCTGCGGGGGCGTTTTGTGGTTTGTATGATCACGGAGAATAAGTGAGCAGTTAGCAGTGAGCAGTTGGCAGTTTGCAATTGGTTAAGGGAATATAAAATAAGTCTTATTTTGAAATAGATAAGAATGAAAGAGGGGGTTAAAATAAAAACGGACAGATTGCAACCTGTCCGTTTTTATTTTTAAGTAAGTAGGATGATTTTATTAAAAGCCAGATGCTGAAAAGTTTGCGTTCCTTATTTCATTTACAAACTTTGGTTTCAGGCCTCTGAAGGCATCGCGGATCAGATCGCTTTCGGAAGGAAAGGGTAGTGGCTGAATGCGAGTGCGCATATTGAGTTCAAGAGCCCGGTCGTCACCGATGATGTTGCGGGCTACGTGGCCAAAGATCTCCTCTACTTCGATGTTTTCTGAACAGATCTGTATACTGGTCTTTTCATTGACGATCTCCAGCCTGGAACGCAACAGCGCTTTTTTAGATTGGACGAGTTCAAGGACAGTAGCATTGACGCGGACGAGTTTGTCACGCTTGACATCATTGCCGAGTGAATCTTTCAGGACGTTACCCCTTGCGTCCAGCACATATTCCCAACCATCCACGATTTCTTTGGAATAATCTGCACGTCGTTCTTGCCCACCATCAGGCGTCACCAATATTTCTTGTATTTTCAATTTGACAGAAAAATCAGGCTCAAGCCCGTCTACGTTTGATAAGTAGAACCTGTTCCAGTTGCCATTGTTTCTGGAAAAATCATTAGACATGAGTTCATCCACTACACTAGTTGGAATAAAGACCTGGCTGTTATTTTCCATTGCGACGATGATATGATTGATACCGAGTTGGCGCATCTCTTCCTTGAGTTCAGGACGCACATAATCCGAATTAAGGGAGCGTATATGGTTCAGCAGATCATACGCTGCCCTGGCAGAAGATTTATCACCTCCTCTACCTGCCTTGACATAATCTACAAGACGGGTTTCATACAGACTGACGACTTTATCTTTGGCTTCATTGATAATCTTGTCAGTATCAACAAAGGTGAATTTAGCGCGGTACCCGTTTTCACTGACCAGGGGAAGTAAAGGTTCTATCCGATCTTGTCTGGATTGAATATTGCGAGCAGTCCGGATGATGGATTCCCAGTCTTCGGCTCTGTTGGACATACTCCGTGCATCGATAGAGGCCATGTCCTGGCGGGTTATCTTTTCAAATCCCTTTTCCAGTGCGATCACATATTCCTCTTTTTTCTTTTTACCGGCAAGTTTTTGAGTGGCCAACCGGATAGCACCGTCATAATCACCTTGTTCCACCATTTTGTCAGCAGAAGCGCAGGATAAAAGGCTAAGGCTGAGGCTAAGGCTGAGGATGTAAGTCAGATTTTTCATGGCTTTGTTTGTTTGATTACAGGAATGACGGATTGATGGTGGAGCAGGTTGCTTAAGAAGTGTTAAAGATATTTATGAATCTGTTAATGAATAGCTATCAGCTGTCGGCTATCAGCTTTCAGAAGGGAGTGGGCAGTCTTCAGTTGGCAGTCTTCAGTTGGCAGTCCTCAGTTGGTAGTCTTCAGTCTTCAATCGGCAGTTTCCTTCGGAAGGGGGAGAGAGAGTAAGAGGTGTGAGAGAGTAAGACGTGAGAGCAGACCTTTACCTGCCGTTAGAAACGGCTTCCAAGATATTACTTGGAACAAGTTTTCTTTGATTTATCGTACGCGGGCTTAGGTGCAACCTAAGCCCAACGGTCATTTCTTATGGAAGCCTGCGGCTTCCATATCGTGTCAGATCCTTCATGTGGATTAGCTTGCCGTTATAAACGGCTTACATGATTCCTGCCAGGAGTACACTTTTTTTTTGATTTGACGTACGCGGACTTAGGTGCAACCTAAGCCCAACGGTCATTTCTTATGGAAGCCTGCGGCTTCCATATCGTGTCAGATCCTTCATGTGGATTAGCTTGCCTTTAGAAACGGCTTCCATGATTTTTACCTGGAGTACATTTTTTTTTGATTTGACGCACGCGGGCTTAGGTGCAACCTAAGCCCAACGGTCTTTACTTATGGTAGCCTGCGGCTTCTATACTAATTTTCAGAGAAATCATCTCGAATCGGCAGGGACTGTGACCCAAAACTGTTCGAGCAAAGCTGAAGCCTATTTCATTCGAAAACAAGTCACTATCATGCAGAGATCAGTGTCAAGAAATAGGAATTTGAAAAACGGATAAGCCTTAAGGCAAAACAGGATGACAGGTAATTGCTCGAAAGCGAAAGCGAGTTTTTTGGGTCACGAGCTTTTTGGTTCTTTTTTGCGGAAAAAAAGAACAAGCGTCCCCTTCAGGGAATTTAGGGGCAAAAAAAAAGCTCCGTTTTCACGGAGCTTCTTGGTCTTAAGAATTAAACTATGCTTTGTTATGCTCTTCTGACATTTACGGCATTAAGTCCTTTTCTTCCTTCGATAAGTTCAAATGTAACTTCATCGTTTTCTTTGACTTTTTCGGTCAGTCCACTGACGTGTACGAAGTACTCTTTGCCGGTAGACTCGTCTTTAATGAAACCGAATCCTTTGGATTCATTAAAAAATTTGACAATTCCTTTGTTCATTGTAATAAATATAAGTGATTAAATTAGGCGGCAAAGATACATATTTCTGATTATCAAGGGGTTTATTAACTAATTATTAATTTATAGAAAAAAAAGAGGCTAAAGAGGAGGCTGAGGCTAAGGTAACGGCGAAGGTAACGGCGTTGATTAATTGATGCTTCCTATTGTCAAGTTACCAATGAAGACCTTGTAATTTGGGATAAAACTCATGTATATATTTTAATAAATACTTTTATATCAGTAAATTACACATAATATAAATATTTAAATTTAATGCCCTGCCTTCTTCAATTATATATCCCTTAACCTCCTCCTTAGCCTTCGCCTTAGCCTCCGCCTTCCTTCCAGCCTCCTCCTTAGCCTTCGCCTTAGCCTCCGACTTCGCCTACTTTTTAGCCATTTTATCCCCAATAAACTATCTTTGAACTCCGGTTACCAGGCAAATCAATGGGCTTTTTTGGCCCACAACCAACCCAGACCTATGCTCAGAGAAATCGCTGCTGAACAGCTCAAGACCCAAAATATCCATAACCAGGAAGATGCATTTGTCCTTGAGGTTCTTTCAGACTTCTGGATTTGCTGCGTGAGCAGGGAAGCCAGTATCCTGGGCCGAAAGGAAGTGCTGAGCGGCAAAGCCAAGTTTGGTATCATGGGGGATGGAAAGGAGGTTCCACAAGTCGCGCTCGCCAGATTTTTCAACAAAGGAGATTGGCGATCGGGATATTACCGTGATCAGACCTGGATGTTTGCAACCGGCGTTTCATCAGTGGAAGATTTTTTCGCACAGCTCTATGCTGATCCCGCCAATGATCCTTTTTCAGGCGGACGGCAGATGAATTGCCATTTTGCATCACCACTTATTGACAAGCAAGGCAAGTGGTTGTCACAAGATGACCAATACAACATATCGGCAGATATCTCCTCCACAGGAGGTCAAATGGCCCGGGCTGTAGGTATCGCACAGGCATCTACATGGTATCGCAAGCATGCTGATCTTGGCAGACAAATGCAAATGAGTCAGGATGGAAATGAAGTTTGTTTTGTCACGATAGGTGATGCCAGCACTTCTGAAGGTGTATTCTGGGAAGCGATCAATGCGGCTGCAGTCATCAAAGCACCAATGGCTGTTTCGGTATGGGATGATGGATATGGTATTTCAGTACCCACTGCATTGCAGACCACCAAACAGAGTATTTCCCGATTGCTGGAAGGATTTCATATTGATGAAAACGGTGAGGGCATTTATCTCTATACCTGTAAAGCCTGGGATTATCCCGGCTTGTGCGAAATGTATGAAAGAGGAATTCATAAAGTCCGTAAGAATCATCTTCCTGCTGTATTTCATATTCAGGAAGTAACTCAACCAACAGGGCACTCTACGTCAGGTAGTCATGAGCGTTACAAAACACCGGAACGACTCAAGTGGGAAATAGAAACAGACTGCATCCTTAAAATGGCAGACTGGATGGTCGAAGCAGGCATAGCCACCCGGCCTGAACTCGATGAATTGAGACAACATGCCATCACCTATACACGTGCCTCCAAACAAAAAGCTTGGGAAGCATTTATTGGTCCTGTCAGAATGAAGAAACAAATGGTTGCTGATGTATTTCAACAACTGCCTGAAGAAATAAAAAATCATGATGCCATGGCGCATCTGATCAGTGAATTGAATAGCCCTCATGAAGTTTTGTTTTCTGAAGTGCTGGCGATGGCTTCGAGGCTGAAGAATACACTTTCCGGAAAATTTGATTTTGAAGACCGCGCGCTGGATTCGCTTATTGAAGAGTGGCACGAACAGGGAAGACTGGATTTCAATACACACCTTTATGCTGAAGGGCCGGGAAGTTGCCTGCAAGTGCCGGTGATAGCACCTCATTTTAATGAGTCATCAGACATCCTCACCGGATACCAGGTGCTCAATCGGTTTTTTGACAGGCTGTTTGCACGTGATGAGCGTGTGGTTGCTTTTGGGGAGGATGTTGGTCATATCGGTGATGTCAACCAGGGCTTTGCAGGATTGCAGGAAAAATATGGCAGGGACAGGGTCTTTGATACGGGCATCCGCGAATGGACGATTATGGGTCAGGCGATCGGTCTTGCGCTGAGAGGATTAAGGCCTATCGCAGAGATTCAGTATCTGGATTACCTTATATATGGACTGACACCGCTGTCAGATGATCTTGCTTCTTTAAGATACAGGACGAATGGTATGCAGACAGCGCCTGCTATTATCCGTACCAGAGGTCATCGCCTGGAAGGTATCTGGCACGCCGGTTCGCCGATGGGTATGATCATCAATTCATTGCGTGGTATGCATGTATGTGTTCCGCGTAACATGGTTCAGGCAGCAGGCATGTACAATACACTTTTGCAAGGCAATGAACCGGGATTGGTCATCGAATGTCTCAATGGATATCGACTCAAAGAAAAATGTCCTGATAATCTTGATGAATTTACGGTACCACTTGGCAGACCTGAAATACTGCGGGAGGGAAGTGACATCACCTTGGTCACCTATGGTTCCTGTGTTCGTATAGCCCAGGATGCTATTCATATGTTGGAGGAGCATGCCGTTTCTGTCGAGTTGATTGATGTGCAGACTTTGTTGCCATTTGACCTTGAGCATGTCATCGGAAATTCATTACGCAAGACGAATGCGATTCTTTTCCTGGATGAAGATGTTCCGGGTGGTGGCTCTGCCTATATGATGCAAAAGGTACTGGATGAGCAGGATGGCTATTATCATCTGGATCAGAAACCAAGGTGCCTGACTGCAAAAGCCCATCGTCCGGCGTATGGATCGGATGGAGACTATTTTTCTAAACCGAATGCAGCGGAGATTGTGGCTATGGTGTTAGAGATGGTAAGAGCGTGAGAGCGTGAGACCGTGAGAGGGTGAAAGGAAATCTCCTATATTTGCTGCTCAAATCACACATTTTGTCGGATAAGCTGGTTATCATACCTACCTACAAAGAGAAGGAGAACATAGGTCGCATGATTGATGCCGTGATGGCATTGGAAGGCCAGTTCCATATCCTGATCATTGATGACGGCTCCCCGGATGGTACTGCTGACATCGTCAGGGAAAAGCAAGACGACTACGGGCCGTTTATTTTCCTGATCGAGCGTGAGAAAAAGCTTGGACTAGGCACAGCCTACATCTATGGGTTCAAATGGGGGTTGGAGCGGGATTATCAGTATTTTTTTGAAATGGATGCGGATTTTTCCCATCCTCCGGTTGATTTGCTCAGATTATATAAGGCGTGTGCTGAAGACGGTACTGATGTTGCCATCGGATCAAGGTATGTGGATGGGGGCGGAGTGGTCAACTGGCCTAAAGACAGGCTTATCCTTTCCAAAGGGGCTTCGCTATACACCAGGATTATTACAGGTATGCCCATCATGGATCCTACGGCGGGATTTGTCTGCTACAGGCGGGCCGTATTGGAGACCCTTGACCTCGATAAAATCAAGTTTGTCGGATATGCTTTCCAGATCGGGATGAAATATCTGGCGTATAAATCAGGCTTTATTCTTAAAGAAATCCCTATCCAGTTTGTCGAACGTGAATTTGGTGTCAGTAAGATGCACACCGGTATCATTCAGGAGGCGATCCTTGGGGTGCTCAGGCTCAGGTTAAGTTCGGTGTTTAAACCTAGGAAGATGAAGGCGAAGACTGAAATAAAGGCTTAGTCTTAGGCTAAGACTTAGTTTAAGGCTGAGGAGAAGGCTAAGGTTAAGGAGATTTGAGCATATTAGCCACCTGGATAGAACCGAAGTAAAATTTATGCTTTGGCAGCCAGGTAAGACGATTTAAATTTTTGAAAATCTAACACCAAATAAATTAAGCCTGCTGGCGCCACTATAAAGAGCAGTGGGTTTGCCTTGTAGGACGCTGTCATATTTAATTTTAAGAGTTCACTGAACGCGGTGGTCATGCCGCAACCCGGGCATTCGAACCCAAAAAAGGTTTTCCAAATACAGGGAATAGTGTAGTCAAGATTAAAGTGCATTTTGAGCATCACGGAGCACAAAAAATAGATGCCAACAATACAAAATATTTTGTTGCTCTTCAAGTAGTCCAGAAGGACAGGGATCGATGTCTGCTTCATAAGAGATAAAAGAAAGGGGAGTGTGAACTCCCCTTTTTCATTAGGGTTCCAGATCTCTTCCGTCAGCCATTTTCATGTTATCGGTGATGATCTTTATAAAGTCAATAATGGTCCAGATACCACATCCACCCAGGGTGATGAGCATGAGCCACCAATTGGAGTAGCCCATCATGAGTCGATGGATCCCAAGTCCACCCAGAAAAAAGCAGATCAGGATCATGGTAATTTTCTTTTGTACTGGTTTTTGTTCGGTCATTTTTGTTGGTTTTGATATGACTGCCTACTCTGTGCGGTTTTCGGCTTCCCCGTATGCTGTATGGATGAGCTATAGCATAGCTTAAATTAAATTCGATGATCAATGCAGCATTACCTTGACGCCATGGACAGATGAGGCAGTTCTGACCTGAATGGCGGTCAATGAAACTAAAGAACTCAATCGATTCGATTCATCCGGAGGATGGACTGGACTTATGGATGAGCGTGATGGCTTGTTTGAATCAACAACATGCTCGTAATTGTTTACAGTATACTTCGCCTGGTTGGAGTGGCCAGAAGATAATTTAAAGTTTTGACCGGATACATGCAGGAAGGTGGTGCAAAGAAGGAGTAGGAATGTGTTTTTCATGATCGGTTTTTTTAGGGTTTGATACTGGATTGCATCACGCGTATATCGATTACTAAAAATACTTAAAAACTTGAAATAGTGAATTGCCTTAGTCAAAGGAAGTGGTCGAGGGAGAAAAGCGGGTAAGGAAGGAGTTTTACGGCTGCAGTCCAGATCCCCTTCCGATAGGGGGTATTTATACATATATATACATATGTATTATGCAGAAGGTTAGGGGCGGGTGATAGTTGCCTTTGGCTGACCCCCTACCCCCTGAAAGGGGGACTTGTTCCTTCATCGCCTCTTCAGCCCCTTCAGCTTCTTCCGCCTTTCAGCCTCTTTCACCCCCTTCGCCTGAGCCTTCGCCTGCTTCCGGACCCGATAGGGTCGAAATGTAGGGAAATCGGCCCTTCGCCTGAGCCTCCGACTGCTTGCGGACCCGATAGGGTCGAAGCATTATATATTAAGCCTTTTTTATATTCAAATCTTTTACCAGATGTAGTTAATTTATTTTCATTGAGTATTGCATTATATATATTTGTTATATATTTACATTATTGAAATATATAATGTACTTTTGTTGAGAATACAGTTTCACTAATTTGTGAATACCCACCACCCGAGATGAAGTTTTCCGGTGGTTTTTTAAAAATAATCGGTGGGAGAAAGTGGTAAGAAGTGGGAGGTTTATATACATTTACGTCGTTACAAGACCGAGAATAGAATGAAGACCAACTTTTTTGGGGAATATGAATGCAAACTCGATGAGAAAGGCCGTTTAAGGCTGCCCTCAGCGATCCTCAATCAGTTGGGCGAAAAGAATTCTCGCGAATTTGTGGCCAATAGGGGTTTTGAACGTTGCCTCTACCTTTTTCCAAAAGACGTCTGGACAGTAAAGCTCAATGAAGTCCAGGGCCTCAATGAATACCTACCCGAAGTCAGGCAGTTTAAAAGGTACTTCTATAGAGGTGCCACGGAGTTCACTCCGGATAAGGCTGACCGGATCCTTCTACCGAAGATTTTACTTGATTATGCAGGTATCGACAAGACCCTGATCATCACGGCTGTCGGCGAATACCTTGAGGTATGGAATGCCGAAGCTTACAGGGATCTCATCAATACGGAACCTGAGGACATTTCAGCCCTCGCTCAAAAGATTGCCCATCTCAGGACCAAAGGGTCCAATGAGTGAATATCATGTGCCGGTACTCCTGGGTCCATCGATTGATGGTCTCGATATCAGGCCGGACGGAATATATGTGGATGTCACCTTCGGCGGAGGGGGACATGCCAGGGAAATAGCACACCGACTGGATGACAAAGGTCATCTGTTTGTTTTTGACCAGGATGAAGATGCAGAGGCAAATCTCTGGGGAGCTGAAAACGTAACACTGATCATTTCCAATTTCCGACACCTCACCAGGTGGATGAAATATTATGGAGTCAGTAGCCGCGTTGATGGAATCCTCGCAGATCTGGGTGTATCGTCTCATCAGTTTGATGACCCTTTAAGAGGGTTTTCTTACCGGTACGATGAGCCGCTGGACATGCGAATGAACCAGCAGCAAACACTCACCGCAGCAGATGTAGTTAACCAGTATGATGCTACACAGTTGCAGGATGTTTTCTCCAAGTATGGAGAAGTCACCAATGCCCGCACACTGGCTCAGCACATTTTAAAGGCAAGAGCAGGTAGTCCTATCAACACTACCGGCCAGCTGGCAGATGTCGCGGACCAATGTGTAAAAGGTCTCCGGATGAGATACCTCTCGCAGTTGTTCCAGGCTTTGCGCATCGAGATCAACGACGAAATGGGCGCACTGAAAGATTTGCTGACGAGTGCACATGAAGTCCTGAAGCCAGAGGGTAGAGTAGCAGTGATTTCGTATCACTCATTGGAAGATAGATTGGTCAAGAGATATTTTAAGTCAGGCAATTTCGAAGGAGAACCTGATACGGATTTGTTCGGACGAAGAAAAGAATTGTGGGAAGTGATTACGCAACGACCGATCGAACCGAATGAAGAGGAGCAGAAGATTAATCCGAGGTCGAGAAGTGCGAAGCTGAGAGTTGCTGAAAAAGTTAGCAGTTAGCAGTTAGCAGTGAGTTGTGAGTAAAATGCAGAACTAAGCTACTAAGCTTTTAACCTCCTAAGCATAAAATTGAAGTCCCCTTCAGGGGATTTAGGGGCAAAGAAGCGAATAAACAAATAAGCTCTATAAGCTGATAAGCCAATAAGCTTTCCAGTTGAAAAGCAAACGAATAAAAAAAGAGAACTACAAAGAACTAACAACAATAAGTTACTGCGAAAAGTATGCCAATTAAAAATTCACTCTATCGGTTGCTCGGGACGAAGATGATCTACAAGAATCTTCCCTTCCTTTACTTCCTGTGTGGGTTGGGTGTCATCTATATCGGTAACGTGCATTTCGCGGAGCGGAATGTGAGGAAAGTTCAGGCCTTACAGCATGAACTCAGAGAACAAAGGTGGAGGTACATGACCGTAAAGTCGGAATTGATGTATCAGTCTACGCCGACGATGATTGAGCGAAGTGTCGCAGAGCAGGATTTACATTTCTTAACCCAAAACCCGATCGTCATCCGTTGACCCGCTGATGAAAGAAGTAAAAAGAGAATTACTGATCCGTGTCTATATCGTCGCTCTTGCGATGGTAGGTGTGGCCTGTATGCTCTTTTACAAAGCTGCAAAGATATCGATCGTGGAAGGGGAGCATTGGAGAGATATGGGGGATAGCCTCTATCTCAAGTATGTACCGATCGTCGCAGATCGTGGAGATATACTGGCGGCTGATGGAAGTCTGATGACAACCTCTCTTCCATTCTTTGATCTGCATGTTGATTTTAGAGCAGAAGGATTGCGTGAAGATATTTTTAAAGCGAATGTTGACAGCCTGGCCTATTACCTGACCAGATACGTCAATACATCGGTGAGCAAAACCCAGATGAGGGATTGGCTCATTCAGAAAAGAAGAAACGGAGACAGGTATGCATTGCTTGCCAAAGGTGTGAGCATTCGTGACCTGGAACAAATTAAAACCTTCCCCATTTTCAGACTGGGTAAGAACAAAGGCGGACTGATCATCGACCGCCAGCACGTGAGAGTAAAACCCTATAAACTCCTGGCCAGCCGAACACTGGGCCTGGATCGCGAGAATGCCCAGCAGATCGGGCTTGAACGCACATTTGACGGTTACTTAAAAGGTGAAGAAGGACAGCGATTGATGCAGCGTGTTACAGGTGGTACCTGGATACCGGTGAGTAACCTTGCTGATCTGGAAGGACAACGTGGTGCGGATGTAGTTACGACCATAAACCCTGAAATCCAGGACATCGCAGAGTATGCCTTGCTGGCAGGACTTGAAAGCAGTAGAGCTACCATGGGTACTGCCATCGTGATGGAAGTTGAGACAGGAGCTATTGTAGCGATTGCTAACCTGGGTGGAAAGGGTAGAGAAGGATATGATGAAGATTATAACTATGCGGTTGGATTTTCTTCTGAACCAGGTTCAACTTTTAAATTGGCGAGTGCAATGGCACTTCTGGAAGATGAAGGTGCTGATACGAATACAGTTGTTGATTTAGGAGGAGGTTCCGGAAGGTTTTTTGACCGGACTATGAAGGATTCTAAACCGCATGACATCTATGCAAGTGATCTCGCTGAAGCATTTGAACTATCGTCGAATGTAGGTATTGCCCGCCTGGTGCAAGAGTATTATGGACGGGATGGTCGCGCCGGACAGTTTGTCAAGCGTATTCATGAAATGCATTTGCACGAGCCAACGGGTATCGAGCTGGATGGTGAAGGTGCTCCAATGATGAAGGATCCTTCGAAAAAAGAAGATCGCTGGAGTGGAACGACACTGCCATGGATGTCAACTGGGTATGAGTGCAGAATGACACCATTACAGATACTGCGCTTTTATAACGCAGTAGCGAATGATGGAAAAATGATGAAGCCGTATATCGTCTCTGAAATCACAAGAGAAGGACGGACGATCAAGCGCTTCAGACCGGAAGTAGTAGATAGCCGTATAGCTTCTTCCACAACCATCAAAAAAGCACAGGCTTTATTGCTGGGTGTGGTGGAAAAAGGAACAGCAAAAGAATACAAACCTGACCATTATATGTTCAGTGGTAAAACAGGAACAGCGCGTACAGATTATTATGACCCGAACAGTCCGCGTAAACAATACATGGCATCGTTTGCAGGCTATTTTCCTTCAGACAAACCTAAGTACAGTTGCATTGTGATGGTCTATGACCCAGTGGAAGGTGGATTTTATGGCTCAACATCAGCATTGCCCATTTTCAGGAAAATTGCTGACCGATGCATGGGGATCAATAGAGAGTTGTTGGCTAAAACAAAATTACCGGATACGGTTGCGTATCGTGATGGAATGCGGATGGCCGGATGGTCTAATAAAGATGAGCTCGATGAGCTGGTAGATGAATTATCTCTCAACACAGAAGTGGAAGGCCAGGGTGACTGGGCGCGACTTACAGGCGGAAAGGAGATTGGTATGGAAGTAAAGAATGTGCTGGAGAAAAACATGATCCCTGAATTATATGGGATGGGAATAAGGGATGCAATCTATCTTCTGGAGAACAGAGGAATTCATGTGAGTTATCAGGGTGTTGGACGAGTGAAAAGTCAATCAGTCCAATCGGGGCAACCCATCATCAAAGGATCGAGTATTCATTTGACACTTGGATGATATGACTATCAAAGAGTTGATCGTCAACATCCGTGTAAAAAATATACGAGGAGAGGTGGAACAGGCCGTGACGGCAATCCATTTTGATTCGAGAAATGTAGTGCCGGGGTCAGTTTTTGTGGCAGTGAAAGGGAGAGCGACTGACGGACATAAGTTCATTGACAAGGCGGTAGATCGTGGAGCTGTATGTGTGATCACAGAAGAGAAAGTGGGTCACATCAGTGAACATGTGTGTGTCATCATGGTGGATCATTCTGCTGAGGTACTTGCAAAAATTGCGGGTGCATTTTATGAACATCCATCCACCAACCTGACCATGGTTGGGGTGACAGGCACCAATGGAAAGACCACAGTTGCGACATTATTATTCAGGCTCTTCACAGCGCTGGGATACAAATGTGGATTGTTGTCCACCATTGAAAACAGAATCGGAGATCAAGTGGAAGCAACAGGATATACAACACCTGATGCAGTGGCGGTTCAGGAAACACTGTCGAGGATGGTCGAAGCGGGATGCACACATGCCTTTATGGAAGTGAGCAGTCATGCGCTGGATCAGCACAGAGTGGATGGGATCGCGTGGGATGTGGCCGTTTTTACCAATATCACGCATGATCACCTGGATTATCATGGTGATTTCAAGACATACATACAAGCTAAAAAGATATTTTTCGATGGATTGAGTGCTCAGGCGTTTGCCTTAATCAACGCGGATGACAAGCACGCTGAAGTCATGGTACAGAATACTGTTGCTAAGGTCTCAAATTACAGTCTTACCAAAATTGCTGATTTCAGAGCGCGCGTTATTGAAAACCGCATTGACGGCTTGCAGCTCGAAGTGAACGGAATACCATTGCATGTGCGGTTAGTTGGAAAGTTCAACGCATCAAATCTCCTGGCCATTTATGGTGCAGCACTACTGCTGGGAGAGGATCGTGAACAGGTACTGACCGGGTTAAGCAAACTACAACCGGCAGAAGGTCGCTTTGATCTTGTGACGGGCAGCAAACAAGTATTTGCAGTGGTAGATTATGCGCACACTCCGGATGCACTGCACAACGTACTGAGCACTCTTATCCAGGTTCGACAATCCGGATCACGGATTATCTGTATCGTCGGATGTGGCGGAGACCGTGACCGGACTAAACGGCCTGAAATGGCCAGGATTGCGGCCACGCTTGCAGATCAGGTCATCCTGACATCCGATAATCCAAGGACAGAAAATCCTGAAGATATACTGGATCAGATGTGGCCAGGTGTGCCGGTGGACAAGCAAGACAAGACATTGCGGATATCAGACAGGAAACAAGCCATACGCACAGGTGTGATGATGGCAAATCCTGGAGATATACTGCTGGTTGCAGGAAAGGGACATGAAAAATATCAGGAAATAAACGGTCACCGCTTTCCATTTGATGACAAAAACGTGTTGGCGGAAGCGCTGGCATAGAAGATATATAAGATAGGTTCTATTATCATTCTCAGGTTGGTTTTAGCAGTTGCAGCGGGTGAATCCTTGCATGGAAAAGTTCATGAGGCCACCCGCTGGCATCTGCGTTTTCCGGAGAATTGAATGAACAAAATGAAATGAAGTAAAATGTTGTACCACCTCTTTGAATACTTAGATCGGGAATTTGACTTGCCAGGTGCGGGTCTGTTTCGGTTTATTTCATTCAGGGCTGGTGTTGCGATCATGCTTTCATTGATTATTTCCTTGTTGCTGGGCAACAAGATCATACGTTCTTTGAAACGCCTGCAGATCGGAGAGTCCGTTCGCGATCTGGGTCTGGAAGGTCAGAAGCAAAAAGAAGGAACACCTACCATGGGTGGACTGATCATTTTGCTGGCTATACTGGTACCCTGTTTGTTACTGGCGCGCCTTGACAATGTGTATATCATCCTCATGGTCCTTACGACTGTGTGGATGGGGGTCATCGGGTTTATTGATGACTACATCAAAGTCTTCAAGAAAAACAAGCAAGGACTAAAAGCTAAGTTTAAACTCTTTGGCCAGATTGTCCTGGGTATCATCGTTGGATTGACCATGCTGTTTCATCAGGATGTAGTGATCCGCCTTACGCCTGAAGAGGCTGCTGCCAATGGATATCAAGTCATGAGGCATGTTCAGATACATGATCAGACGGTGGCTGGCGAGTGGAAGGACATGGTGTATTGCAAGTCATCATTGACCAATGTTCCATTCTTCAAAGGCAATCAGCTCGACTATCAAAGCTTCGTAGGCTTCATGGGTGACAATGCGCAAAACTGGATTTGGCTGATTTTTATTCCGCTGACGATCATCATTGTTACAGCTGTAAGTAATGGCTCGAATCTGACGGATGGCCTTGATGGATTAGCGACCGGAACATCTGCGATCATTGCCCTCGTGCTTGTCATCCTTTCGTATGTGAGTGGTAACGTGTTGCTCGCAGATTACCTCAATATATTTTTCATCCCGTATTCGGGAGAGTTGGTGGTATTCAGCGCGTGTTTCCTTGGAGCCTGTATCGGATTCCTGTGGTATAATTCTTACCCGGCAAAAGTTTTTATGGGTGATACCGGGAGCCTGACGATAGGAGCTATAATCGCGGTGATGGCGATTGCGCTACGGAAAGAATTATTGCTACCGGTTTTGTGTGGCATTTTCCTGATCGAAATTCTCTCCGTGCTGATCCAGGTCTATTACTTCAAATACACCAAAAGAAAATACGGTGAAGGGCGCCGGGTATTCCGGATGTCCCCGCTGCATCATCACTTCCAGAAAGTTGGAATGCATGAGGCAAAAATTGTAACCCGTTTCTGGATTGTCGGTGTGATGCTGGCAGTCGTTACGCTCATCACCTTAAAAGTAAGGTAGTATGGGATTGAAAGTGGGTGTGCTGGGTGCCGGCATTAGTGGAATAGGGGCAGCATTGCTGGCGAAATCAAGAGGACATGAAGTGTGGGTGAGTGACGGCATGGAGATCAAGGCAGAACGAAAAACACTATTAGAACAACATAAGATCCCTTTTGAAGAAAAGGGACATCAACTTGAAAGGCTGGTGGCGTGTGATATCATCATCAAAAGCCCGGGGATCGCTAATACAAGTAAGATCCTCCAGGATTTGACAGATGCCGGAAAGGAAATCATCGGGGAGATCGA
>JANNSS010000364.1:0-3427 GCA_031402955.1 Saprospiraceae bacterium | reverse complement strand
ATGTGCAGCGGAATGTGCCGGTATCAAGATCTATACAAAGGGCCCCTGCGAAAAAATGTAAGTTCTGAATTTCAGCAGGCAGCCATGTATTGCCTGACTTAGAAATAAGCTGTAACATTGCTGTCCAACCAACTATCACTTCAACCAATGTCCTTTACCATTGCTATATCGACTCACAGGAATCCATGGCGATCCAATTATTGGATGATCGGTTTCATCCTTGTTTTTCTACTGGTCTGGGTCAATTCTTTCATGGGCACTACCGATATTTCCAATTGGATGCTCGAAAACCTGCTGGTTCTTTTGTTTTTACCCATATTGGTTTATACCTATCGCAAATATCAGTTTAATGACCTGAGCTATCTCTTACTCTGTGTATATCTCTGTTTACACGTTTATGGGTCCAAGTATACATACGCGGAAAACCCATTTGGATACTGGTTACAGGATCAGTTGAACTGGTCAAGGAATCATTATGACCGGATCGTACATTTTGGATTTGGATTCCTGCTGGCCTATCCGATGCGTGAATTGTTTTTGAAGTGGTTTAAATTTCCGAGATGGGTTGCATGGGCGTTGCCTATTGAACTAGCCTTGTCCATTGGGGCATTTTATGAATTGATAGAGTGGGGCGTTGCGGATGTTTTTTTTCCAGAGCAGGGGGATGCTTACCTGGGGACACAAGGCGATATATGGGATGCGCAGAAAGATGTGTTTCTGGCGTTTCTTGGTGCTATGCTGGCCACAACAATTGTTTCCCTAATCAAGAATCTCGGGAATATCTATTCGAAGGATGAAATAAGGGATATGAAAAAAGAATCCAAACAAAAATGAAAATGCTTAACTCAAGACCCCTGATTCGTAGTCAAGTTATCTTGGCTATTGTTTTTATTATCCAGGCATGTACTTCTGGGGGTTCAAAAGTGCCAGAGCCATGCGCTCCTCCAACAGGTAAATTTGTTAACGCGACAGTGCTTGGAAAGTGTCCGGATACAATGCCTGTTGATGTACCGCATTTTTGTTTTGAACTAAATTTCAATGACAATGATAGTGTCATGGTGGATAATGGCTTTGAAAAATTCAGGTTACCGTTTTCGCTTGCTGCGGATGGCTGTACTTTTAAAATAGCAGGTGCCTCTCTGTTTGGGGATATGTACCTTATGCTGGACGGAGATACTTCGATACGATTGATTGATACTGCCTGGACCAAATTACCAGGTTTTTCAACATTTAAAAGAGTGGCTCAGCGTGATGGGGAGAATGTTAGTTTTGAAAGTTTGCTCAATGAATGCATCCTGGCTGGAGATTATGCCCTGTTTAAAGATGGGAATCTTGCTCCACATCAAGTGACCTTTCTACCAAATGGCCAAATAAATGGGATGAAACCCTTCCTTGGATATGAATTGTGTTACGCAGGAGATTGTCTCGAGGAAACAGAACCGGTTTCACGTACCATCGATCTAATCGACGAAAAGGGACAGAAACAGACATTTGCCTTTAAATCCATCGAAGGCAAAATGGCTATTGAGTTATACAGTATTGGGCCACCTATTCCGGATATGAAGGGAGGAAGGTCCATCGGCCCGATGGTCTATGAACTTAGAACGGAATAGTGGTTCTGTCTTTTCGCTGAGTTTCCAGCTCGCTAATGTGCTCTACTGAAGTCATTAGATTAACCTCAGGAGTATACTTACCTTTGGCAGGTATTTATGAGAAATAACAGGGTAAGTATATCGGCGGTGCTATGCATAGCTAGCTTATTGGTTTGCCATTCCGCTTATGCGCAATGCCCCCAATTTACCAGTGCGTCCATTACAGGGAATCTAGACCCACTTTGTGAAGGCGAGGCTGTAACCCTTTCTATTGCCGGACTGAACATAAATCCGGCAAGTACGGTAGAATGGTACATTGGAGCTAATGGCACGTACAATCCTTATAATGGTGAAGGCACCCTGATAGGGTCGGTACCTGCAGAGGCTGATCCTTGCACTGATCCTCCGGAGGTTCTTTATATCATGGTCAATCCGGATAACACCCAGGTGGGTGGGTCCGGCGATCAATGTGATGAATTTATGATTCTCTGGACTGGATCAGGAGGTTTTAACACTTCAGATATCACCATCTCCAATCTTGGCCCCGGATCATTTCAATGGGATAGCTTCATCGCGGGAAATGCGGCTAATTTCAGTTGTGGAGTTCCCCTTCCTCCAGGCCCTGTGCCCGCAAACGCTATTCTGATCATACAGAGCAGTACAGCTAATAATGTTCCAATAGCCGATGACTATTTGTGTGCAACAGGTTTGCCGGTTTATATCATTTCTTATGATGGAACGACAGGATGCACCGGAGGATATTTTGATAATAACGCTCCTTGTTCTTCGTGTCCTGTTATGATTGATATCCAAGGGGCAACCTGCCAGTATGATTTAAGTCTGGATTACCAACCACCCCCAAACTCAATAGATGGCTGGGGATGGGCCAATAATGGATCCGGTGTATATGCTGATGTAGTGCCTCCAGTAGACATTCCCACATTGCAACCTCCCACAGTCCTTTTTGATGATTTTGTATGGACGATACCTGTAAACTTTTGCGAAACTCAGGGAGGTGGAGATTATTGGATCACTGGAATTCTAAATCCACCGCCATCGGGCGCCTGCCTTGATATTTTTACTGAATTCTTTGGTTTGGAAATCAGTTGTCCTGAAGCTATGTTGTCAGGAGGTGGTGATGTATGTGCAGGAAATTGTCCTGATAATCCTACGGAAATCAATTTTACAATCGTCGGTGATGATATTCCTTTCGAGGCTGATATCGTCGTCATGGCATCTATTTTTCCTCCATTTCCAATCAATAACCTTCCGGTGACCAATGGCCAATCTATCCTGGTCTGTCTTGAAGGATTTTTTCCATCTTTTGATCCCGTTACAGGTATTTTGAATGTACCTGAACTTGCCGTTGGTATCACTGCGACTGTAACAATTGTCTCCATGGTGAGTGAATCCGGCTGCCCTGTGACTGTTAGTCCAAATTCAGTGACCTTGACGTTTATTGATGCCCCTTCATCCTCCACCGGAGCAGACCAGACTATTTGTGCAGGTGAAACGGTTAGCATTTCAGGCTCAATTGGTGGATCAGCTACAGAATCACTCTGGACAACAGATGGAGATGGTAGTTTCGATGATCCTGCGGACCTCAGTACCTTGTATACGCCGGGCCCCGGAGACATCGCAAATGAACAAGTAACGCTTACTCTTTTAGGGATGGATCCGAATGGGTCATGCGTACCGTCAGAAGCAAGTCTCACTGTTTTCATTGAACCCTCCCTGATCATAGAAGTAAATTCTCCATTGACTATTTGTAATAATGATGTTGCTGCCATTTTCGCCCAGGTCACCGGAAGTACTGAACCATGCAATTGGGAAAC
>JANNSS010000363.1:0-2710 GCA_031402955.1 Saprospiraceae bacterium | reverse complement strand
ATCTCTGTGCCGTATTTGCCCAGGCACATGCGCCCGAAGCGTAATGACAAGTGACCATTCTTATCCAGTTTTTTCATATCCACATACGCTTCATACAAGGACAGATTGGGATCCAGTGGCCCAAGGCTGCGGGTGTAGATACCATAAGACTGGAGGTTGAATACCATGTCAATGTTTTTGGGCAGCGACAATCTGCCCCCAAAATCACCTCTCAGGTAAAAATTCAACTGACCTGTATCGATAGGCATTCCGGCTTCCTTATAATTGAAGGTGCCTTCAGGGCGAAAGAAGAAATTGACCAGTGGTGTGAATTGGACTTTACTTGTTCCCATCTTTTCCGGGTTGTTGAGATAAGTCGTGTCAACAGGCATATATTGAAGGACACCATCTACCGGCAGTATCGTATGCGCTTTTAAATCAAATGGTTCTGCTGTTGTTGGTTCAGCTTGCTGGCCTGTTATTTTTCCGGTGATCAATAGCAGGAGCAGGAGGGAAAAGAATGGGTTAGGTTTCATGTTGTTTAAAAAATGTGGTGGTGAGGATTATACAAGACTGCTAAGTATTTTATTTCCGCAGGTTTTGTTTCAATTCGTGTTCATCCAGCGCTTTGATAAAATGTGGTTTTATCGAATTGAGCATGACAAACTCAAAGAGTACGAGATGCGCCAGGATCAATACCAGCGATATCAGCAACAGATGATCCATCTCTATGAATACAATAAAGAAACCGAACAAGCCCTGAAACAGGATCGAGAAGCCGGCCATAATGAAATACTTCTTTGTCCTTTCAACATGCTCAAGGGTAGCTGCCTTGCTCATGAGATCTTCAAATAGCTCAGCCTCCAGCCGGAAGCCTGCCGCAAAATAGGCGAAGGAACCCATCACCAGGAAGGCTGCAAATCCTTTCGTCCATGCGCTTATCTGGATATCTGTATCTACGGTCTCGATCGTCAGGTAGGAGATCAATACAAACTGTCCGATGCTGATCATAAACGGGATGATGGTGTCGATAATGTTGGGAAACCATCGCAGGAAAAAGATACCAATGGCATAATGGTGCCACACGATAAAGATGATCAGGAGCATCAGCGCCAAAGGAAGGATATAGATATTGGACAATGGATTGTCCACGATTTCCACATAAGTGATGATGTTCGGTACCAATTGGGACAAAGCTATACCCTGCAGCAGGGATATGACCGTCAGGTAGATGGTGGGGAAGTGACTGCCGATTAATGCTGCTTTTTTGCTCATCCTGAATTGAAGAATATGATGTCCGGTAAAGGTATTCGATAGACAATATAATGTTTTTACCGTCAGGCCTCATTTTCCTTTAATCGCTTTGACAGTGAAATACACTAATGGGATTAAAACTGCGACAATAAAAAGCGGTAGAAATGAAGAACCAAGTCTCCCAGAACCGGTGATCACAGCATTGTAGGTCATGAAAACAATGAGCAGCATTACAAAGACGATAGCAAATTTCATGTACCTGATCATCCTGGTGGCATTCGTATATTGCCGTTGTGCATTTTCAGCAGTTATAGCTGTAGGATAATTGAAAATATGAGGATAAAAGTTTAGCACCGTCAATCCAATATAACTTAAGGCGCCAAATACAGGTAGGAAGAATAAGGTCATTTTACTCCCATGATCATCAGCTTCTCCACCAGCACCAAAGTGCGTGGGTATCGTTTCGGGCAAATTTCCATACGCGAAGATCGTCATCGCCCAAAGCGCAGCTAAACATATCCATCCTGCCTTATCGATGAACCTGTCACGTTTAGTGAGTGTTATTTCAACCTTGGGTCGTTGTGGCATGTTTTTAATTGTAGATTCTTCACTTTTCACTCTTCACTTTTCACTCTTCACTTATTCGCCCCCGACCCCTGCGTTTCTTCATTCCACGAAACTTCGTTTCATTCCATTCCGAAAACGCCGGGGAGGCATGATTGGCAATTATGAAATAATACGAAAAACGAGGTTATTCCTTCCGAAATTCGGTATTTCCGGAAATGGTCACATTACCAGCATTCGTATTTAAAACTTTTACGAAGCCATCAGAAGGTCCATAAAGCGTGCAGTCTGTTAAATGAAGATGCGCCGCCGCATTTCGTATCCGGATCAATTGGCCGTCAGACAAACCAGTGTTGTTGTTGATGATGACGTTTTGCATCGTCAGATCGCCCAGGCAGAATACAGCTGCCCCTTCACGATTGTCTCCGGTGCCATTCGCATTGCCATGACTGATGGTCACACCATCAAGCAGTACACTTTGCGCTGCTGAATCTATTTTTACAACATGATACGTATTATCAGCATTGTTGTTTGCTGTCCCAAGATCACCTGATAGGCGAGTGACATGCGTCACCGGATCACGCAGCGCGAGTATGCTGCCTCCCGCAGGAAACCCTCCAAAAACTGAAGTACTGTCCGGTATGTTAAAGGAGCCTTGCCTGTCATTGATGAGATTGGCTATATAAGTTCCTTGTGCGACAAACACACTATCGACATCCCTGCAACCAGCAAGTCCGAGTGCAACGGACAACTCATGCGTGGCATCTGTCCATGAATTACCATCCAGCATTCCAGAAGCAGATTTATCCACATACAATTTGTCGCCGGTAAAGACTTCGGTCTGTATACTGTAGAAAGTACTGTCATCAAATGTTCCATTGATAGCAACTCGCGTCTGATTGGTCAGCCCGGA
>JANNSS010000362.1:0-4926 GCA_031402955.1 Saprospiraceae bacterium | reverse complement strand
CATTTTGCTTTATCCATAACAGCAGGTGTCGGATATATTCAACCACTGAATGAGGATTACAATGATGGATATAGTGGCTATCTCGTGATCAAGGGTGGATTGAATGTCGGATACAATTTCTAAACATACTACAGTATCTATTCCTGGAGAGGTTGTTTTTTATTTTAAACGCTTAAATATAAATGTATGAGAAAATATCGTCCTGCACTAGCTATGATTTTGCTGGTGGTCTATGCAAACATTTTAGGAGGATGCTTCCGTAAATTTTACGAAGTTACAATCCCCCAATCCAGTGCACCTTTAATGAATCAAATTCAAAATAGTGAAAGTTACTTCATTCTCCACCAGGGATATTCTGCCTGGCACTTGAATGCGATTGCTTTGAATGATGAACAAACAGAATTAAGCGGGGAACTTGTGGAATTAACTGCAAATCATCAGAATTATATAACCGCCTTGCAGGATCAACCGAACAGATATGAACCAAGCAAGGAAGCTCCAACCGTAGAGGTTCACCTGTATATTTCTGAATATGCAGAAGGCCAGAAGAATAGAATCATAGTTCCACTATCTGCCATTCATAAAGTAGAAATATATGATGTTGATCAAAAAGCGACAAATGCTGCTACTGCCGGCTCATTTGTTGGCCTTGGACTCTTAGTTGTTTCAATTGGGGCTGCAATAGCTGGTATGTTGAGTTTGGGCTCTTGGTATTAAAGGCTCTTCGAAAAATCATATCAGTGAAATGTATGGAGGTCCCGGTTCTTTACCGCTCCAACAAAAGGACTTTATAGCTTACCACGTCATTTATTGAAGTACAGTCTGATATAAGGACTGACAACACTTCATGATAAATCAGTATGGCGATCCACCTCTGTAGCCTGTTATTTTGTCCTCATCATCAGTGGAATCAAGGAAATATAAGCATAGATCAAGAAATAAACTGGTTGATGCGTATAACCTGAAGAAGACATGAAATACATTTTTTATTCATAAAATCTATTCCAATGAAACTGATTTTGAATTTAGCTTTTCTTACACTTAGCTGTGTAATGATCCTGCCTTCCTGCGGTAAAAAAGAAGGCTGCACAGATCCCGCTTCACTCAATTATGACCCGGAAGCAGAAAAAGATGATGAGTCCTGTATTTACCCGGAATGGAATGCAACCGGGACGATCGGGGGTGGACTGGTCTTCTGTATTACTCCAAGCGGCTCCAATATATTTGTCGGAACAGAGACGGGTGTGTTTTTAAGCACTAACGGAGGAGAAAAATGGACGGCAGTAAACAATGGCCTTGACGGGCCATTATATGTTTTTTCAATAGCGGTCAATGGGACTACGATCATTGCAGGGACCGAATATGGAATATACAAGTCAACGAACAATGGGAGCAGTTGGACCGGGGTATATTTTGATGATGTCGTTTACAGTGTAGCGATCAGTGGTACTGTTATTTTGGCGGGTACTGAATCGTCAGGTATATTGCGATCACCTGATAATGGAGCCACGTGGACGCCGATCAATAATGGATACGATCCATACCAGGCCACATGGACCATTGCCGTAGAAGGGAATAATATCTATGCGGGACGCCCATATGCATGGCCCAATTTCTATGTATCCAGAGACAACGGGAATAGTTGGGATCCTTCCTATATCGCAGGTGATGTTTTTTCTATAGCCACACTCGGATCTAATGTTTTCGCCGGAACGGAGAGTGAGGGTGTTTTTTTATCTACAGATCATGGCGCAAACTGGTCCGAGATTGGAAATGGGCTGCCTGGCAATGATGTTTATGCAGTGATAGCGAATGGGAATAGTGTATATACTGGAATCAATGCTGATGGGGTGTACACCACAGCTAATAATGGCAGCCTGTGGTCTCCCTTTAATGAAGGGTTAGAAGATGCTATCATCAGGTCCTTTGGAGTAAGTGATGGTTTTCTGTATGCAAGTGTCGAGAACGTCGTTTATAAGCGAGCACTTTAGGAAGAGGTGAAATAGCCTCATGATTTTGTGAAGTATAGATTTTATTTCACAGAGGTATATTTTGACTACTTAAAGGACGCTTCTAATAGCTATCCAATCGTCAGTTGCAATTTCCATAATGCAGTGACAAGCAACACAGATAGATAATCATCAAGCGGTTATTAGAGACGTCCTAAAGTTATGCCAATACAGCAAATATTGGATAATTGTTTGTGATCCAATCATACTTCATAGCATTCATCGGCAAATCATTTCATCATTTATTTACTCACCTAAACCCATTTAACAATGAAACATTTTACTTTTTTACTTATGCTCATACCCCTTTTGGGCGTATTAAATGCCCAGACGACCAAAGGAAGCTACCTCATCGGTTTTCACAACTATAGTCCCGGTCCTATATCCTCCTTTGGAACGGCCTACAACCTTTTTCCGCAGACCAACGGACTTGGTATTTCTTTTGGAACATCCAAGGTGAAAAATGACGGAGAAGTACTAGATGGCAAAGAGAATTTTTCGGTGTTCGGGCTCAGTCTTAGTTCGCATTACTTCGTTGCCGATCAATTTGCCCTGGGTCTTACCGGTAATTTTTCTCTTGGCAGTTCAACTTATAAAACGCCTGGATCTGACGATGATAAGTCTTCAGCGACCATCTTCATGGTAGGTCCGGAGCTGCGTTATTATTTTGATGCTGGTGCAAAGACAAAATTCTGGCTGAAAGGTGGCGCATCAATCGGGTCCGTTTCATCCAAGAATAATGGAGACAGTACCGATCCAACCAGTCTATCTCAATACGGTGTAGGTGCAGGTATATCTATATTCCCTGTATCGAGCGTATCGATTGATTTTGGTTTTGGTTACAATGTGCTGACCTTCACCGACAAGTCGGATTTCGACGGTGAATTCAAGTCGATCAATAGTGGGTTAGCCTTTGATATCGGAGTTGGATTATTTTTCTAGCCCTTTTTAATGGTTGGATATCCCTCCTTGAACCCCAGGATTTTAGTATTGTAGCAGTTTTGATTTAGCCTGTACTCCAAATGGATTGCAGGCTTTTTATTTTCTAATCAAGCCTTGAGAAACGACCCCGACTTGAGAGAATCATTATAAATCAGTATTTCCTTTTTAACTGAAACAGAATTTCTTTGAACAGGATTAGCCTGAAAATCGTAGTGTCATGATCAGGTGCTTAAAAACTTAAAAAAAACAGAATTATGAAAGCGATTAAAACGTATCTATTCGGTGTGTTATTCCTTGCGATGACGTTGACATTGTTCTCCTTTGACTTGCCCTTGGGATGGTTCAAAGCAGGGAGTGAACCCAAGAGTTATGATATGGGTATTGACAAAGGAGCTGGACAGGATGGTAAAAATGCAGCAACAATTAAATCAATTGATGAGAACATCAATGGCTTCGGCACACTAATGCAATCTTGTTTGGCTGACCAATACCTGGGCAAGAGAGTCCGCATGTCAGGACTTCTAAAGTCAAAGGATGTTTCGGATTGGGCAGGATTTTGGTTGCGTATTGACCAGAAAGGGTCGCAACAATCGCTTGGTTTCGACAACATGCATGATGGGAAAGAAGACAAGTCAATGACGGGGACTAACGACTGGACAAAATGCGAAATCGTTTTGGATGTTCCACTCAATGCTTCAAGCTTTGGTTACGGGGCTTTGCTTTCAGGAACAGGACAGATTTGGTTTGACAAGATAAAGTTTGAAATTGTTGATACCACTATTCCGACAACGGGCAAAGATACGGACAGTATGATGTCGAATACGGAACCGGTCAATCTTGACTTTGAGAATTAGCAAGGCAGGCCGATCCGGCCTTAATTCAACAATCATTTAAATATCGAATTGTCATGAAAGAACTTATTAAGATGTTTACAGCCCTTCTTGTGGGATCGGCAACGATGCTTTGTATTTCCTGCGAAACGGTAGATCCACCGGTATCCAATACCTGGGCAAATGAATATGGTTTTGTGGCCGCTGGTGGAAATCATACCATGGTCCTCGAACCGAATGGTACATTATGGACCTGGGGATCTAATCTTTGGGGACAGTTGGGTGACAGCACCGTGGAAGATAGAAACCGACCCTCACAGGTTGGAACAGGTTATGCAAGTGCATCAGCTGGCCAGGAATATTCCTTAGCACTCAAGGCAGATGGTACATTGTGGGCCTGGGGTAGAGATTACAAAAAATTTCCCACACAGATTGACACAGGATTTAATGCAATCGCAGCGGGGGATTTTCATGCACTTGCGTTGAAAGCAAATGGCACATTATGTACATGGGGTAGCAATGAGTATGGCCAGTTAGGCAGTGTCAGTTTCAATGATAGCCCGACACCCAAATACCTCCTTGAGTCAGATTTTGTCGCCATTGCTGCGGGACGCGCCCACTCTTTAGCGCTGCATAGAGATGGCTCACTCTATGCCTGGGGTCGAAATGCCTCAGGGCAGCTAGGTGATTCCACTTTTTCAGACAAGACTGAACCTGTATTTATTGGCTTAGGGTATGCATCGATTGCTGCAGGAAGCAACCATACACTGGCATTGAAAACAGATGGCACATTGTGGTCATGGGGACGTAACAACTTTGGGCAGATTGGCGATGGTACCGCATTTGACCGGAAGTATCCGGTTCAGATTGGAAGTGAATATATTTCTATTGCCGCCGGAGCTTTTTTCTCTGCCGCTATCAAATCGGATGGGACGCTCTGGGCCTGGGGAGACAACAATTATTTTGGACACCTTGGTGACGGTACCAATGTCAACAGGGATACGCCAGTCATGATTGGTTCAGGTTATGACCAGATAGCTGCCGGTGGTGCGCACATGCTTGCCAGGAAAACGGATGGCACACTATGGGCCTGGGGCGATAATTACTTCGGACAGATCGGGGATGGAAGCAATATTGCTAAAAGT
>JANNSS010000361.1:0-11566 GCA_031402955.1 Saprospiraceae bacterium | reverse complement strand
TTTGAACTTATCAAGAATGGCTTGCCAGCCGGTCCGCTGTACCTCAAGGGAGTTTTCTTTTTCTGCATCGAAATTGATCATCACGCAGATCTTGACATTCTGGAAACTGAATACAATTTCCGCTTTCCGGCCATCATCCATTGTATAGGCGAGGCGTTGGCCGTATTCTACAGTTGTGTATTCTCCTGAAAAATCAAAGGATGTAGATCCGTCTTTTGCCGCCATCGTGTATTTAAATTTTCCGCCAACATGAACGTCATTTTCAGCATGAGGGCAGTGCCAATCGTCGGAGGCTGCATTCCAGGCCATGATGTGGTCCGGATCAGTCCAGTAGGCCCATACTTTTCCTTCCTCTCCGGCAACTAACGCGCTAACCGTGATGCGGCCCGGTCCGTTGGCTGTATCTTCACATAAATCTTTTAATAACATCAGGGCCTTCATCCACATGCTTTCCATCATTGTAAAATAGCTTTCGAGGATGTCCATATCCAGGTGAAAACGGGTGGTGTGTTCGCCGGTTTTTTCCAGATTGTAGTTTTCAATGGAAGGCAACCATTCCTTGACGGCATCGCTGGTTGTATCTACTTCACCTGCTGTAATCATGCCCAGGTGGCGAATGGAGATAAATTCCGGATGCCTGATTTCAGCGATTTCGGAAACCATTCCAGCTTTTTCTCCGTCTTCATTGATCATAAGAAAATGGATCGCATCTCCCTGGTTCCAGCCGCCTTCAAAAAAGGAGCCATCCTGGAAGGCCCTGGCCCATTTGCGGTATGACGCATCATGTGTGATTGCATCCCAAACGATTTCCCGTGGTGCGTTGATGTCAATTGAAAAAACTAACCTTGTCATAATTCAGTATGGTTGTGAAGTGATGTCAGTGGTAAAAAGCAAGATGAAGGGTAATATGTTTCTGCCTGTTATGTTGTTGTGTCCGTGAACGCAAAATAAATGAAAGTTATTGATTGAGGAAATTTAGTTATAATCCTCAGGCAAATACTAACTAACCTCAGTTTTTGTTTGTCTTTACATTAGGGTAACACTGACAATTTCAGTCGGGAGAAAGAATGCATTACCAAGCGATCCGCTCCTTGAAGTCTCAGACTTCAATGTTATATCTGCCGCACTGTCGCTTTGTATCTGATGTGGAAAGCCGTTCCCTGACAGCAGGGTAAGAAAAAACAAACACTCAATGCTTACACCTCTCACATTCTCACGCCTCTCACAGTTGGTACACACAGGCCAGAAAGGCCATGCGATACATCTTGCCTTCATGCATCACTTCTTTGCAGACATAATTTTTTGAGTCCAGTTGGAAACTGCAATCCATCACAATTTTAGCAACAGTATAATTGTGGATCAGATCATCGTCTTGTTTCATACCAATGCCCGGGATAGGTGAGGTCGTGATCAGGTCTCCATTTTCAATATTTCCATTCCAGTTGCTCACCCATATACCTCCTTCGCCTGCCGAATTAATGACCAACCGGTAATCGCTGGAATCTGCTCTTTCGATAAGTGAGACAAATGCGCCTTGTGAATACATGCGGTAATCTGTGCTGGCACCGGTTGATTTTTCTTCTGTTCGTGCGATGACCCCATAGATTCTTTTATCATTTGCTCTGTCGGAGAGTTTGACGCGGGGCAATGCTTCATTGATGCCCGGCAATGTCGAGCCATCGAGATTAGTGATACTGCCATCGGATACAACGATATACCCGCTGAGGTCTCTATAGTCAGCTATATCACCATCAGCTGGGAGTGAACGGTGCTGTGCCGTAAAGTCAAGATCACCGACATTAAAATCCCATTGCATCAGTGCGCGTGGTGTGCCATTAAACCAAAAACCAAGATCCTGGTCTCCTGTCTCTACACCATTGATGGACCAATATTCCTGACTTTGCGTACGAATCTTTATACCTCCATTTGACCCTGTGACGGATGGATTAAGCGTTAGATTATTCAAGGTAGATGTTGAAGCAGGATCAACCAGAAAGGAAATATTGTCTTTGTCCTGAAACAGCGTGCCATCAAGTTTGCCAGCCACTTTCAAAGAGGTTCCGATGTTTCCCGGATCGAGCCAGAAGTTGAGGTTGGCATCATCATAGTATATTGTGGATTGCAGATATCCTGCAGTCTTTAGTGATATACCTGCAGAACCCGGATCGAGAAAATATACAGAACTACTTGCATCTGAAAAAAGGGATGCTTTGACACTTCCTGCAACACTCATGGAAGTCGCAGTGCTACCAGGGTCCAGATAATATTGTGGAGTTACCCGATCGATAAATATTCCTGCTTGTATATCTCCAGCTACATCAAGTGTCCCTCCCGGCATATCTGTGCCGATACCTACATTGCCGGTAGGATTGATTCTCATTCTTTCAAGTCCATTCGTCTGAAACCTGATCTGATCCTCATTGGGCAGAAACTCTACATCTATTTTAGTATTGCCATCTGCATCGGAAAGGGTAGAAGACGAACCTCCTCCTCCATTGCCGATCGGGATCCAGGAGCTGCCATTGAAGCACCAAAAGTCACCTTGGTCAGTGACATAGACCATCAATCCGCTGGCTGGTGTAGCTATAGCATCTCTTTGTGCTGCAGTCATACGGGGGATGAGGAGTCCACCGTTCGTGCCGGAGATTTCAAGTATTGCCGAAGCATCGGGCGTGCTGGTTCCTATGCCCGTTCGTTGCGCGGTGACAGCACATGTGAGGCACAAACAAAGTAAGGTTATAGTATGCTTGATGGTGTTCATGTTGGTTAATTATGTTCATGTATGCTTTAATCAATAAATAGTAGGCTCACTTCTCCCACCCCTCGGTGATAATGAGTAGCCAGACGTAAAAAGTACCATAGCAGGCAGCCTGTTATGGGTGTCATTAGGATAGATGGATATCTGATTTGGTGGGGTAGATCAGTGCGATTAGCACATGCTTCCTTCCCAGATCAAATGTTGATCTATCTTGGATTAATTCCAGACTTAAAAAGGGTGATTATGCGATGATTGGGTAGTCCCGGGACATTAGGACACATAAAAGTACTGTTTTTAGGCTAATTTTACCCTATGAGCACATCAACCAATCTCCAATCCAAAACCGCACTCATCACCGGCGGGTCCAAGGGCATAGGCCTCGGTATCGCAGAAGCTATGGCCAGGCAGCATATGAAAGTCGCGATCACCAGCCGCCATTTTGATGAAGCGCAGGCTGCTGCCAAACATCTTATCAGCCTCGGCGCTGAAGCTGCTCTTGCCATCGAATGCGATGTCAGGGACTGGGATGCTCAGCAAAATGCCGTCAAGGAAGTGCTGGCAGACTGGGGCCACCTCGATGTCGTGATTGCCAATGCAGGTGTCGGCTATTTTGCCCCCATTGACAAGATGTCCCAGGAGCAATGGCATGAGATCATCGATATCAACCTGACCGGTGCCTTCTATACACTACAAGCATCTGTCGATGCACTCAAAGCAAGTAAAGGTTATCTCATCACGCTCGCAAGCCTTGCCGGCACCAACTTCTTCGCCAACGGAGCAGCATACAATGCAAGTAAATTTGGATTAGTTGGTTTCACACAAGCAGCCATGCTTGACCTGAGACCTTATGGCATCAAAGTCTCTACGATTATGCCGGGTTCTGTAGCCACCCATTTCAACGGACATGTGCCTGATGACAAAGACGCATGGAAGATTCAACCGGAAGACATCGGCCAGATGGTCATTGATTTGTTGAAGATGAATCCGCGGACACTACCGAGTAAGATAGAGGTGAGACCATCCCTGCCTGGATAATCTGCGACTCAATTATTTTCGTTTGAATTTTGAATTGATGAGTCGTTTGAATTGAAGACGCTTACTCCCAAAATTGATGAGCAACCCGATCTCCAGATTATAAGCCTCGAGATAATTTATTCCCTGTGCGAGATGAGCGTCATCCATCGCACTAACCGCCTTTAACTCGACAGATATTGGATCTACTAGAAAATCCACTCTCCTGGTATGGATTTGTCTGCTTTTGTAATACACCGGCATTACAAATTCTCTGGCGTATGGTATCCCTTGGATCTGCATTTCAATAGCCATGGCTTTCTGATATACAAGCTCCTGAAATCCATTTCCCAGGATTTTATGAACCTCCATGGCACAGCCAATAATCCTGCCTGTCAGTTCAGTGTACTTAAAATCTTCATACATATGATTCTGTTTTCAATGGTGACTAACTCCTGCCCTGGTGAGGCTTTCTTCATACTAAATTGCGGTAGATAGGATGATAAAAGCAAATTTATTTTTCATAGAATCATAATCTGTCTCCTCTAGCTAAATCTGTCTAAAACGAAATCTGCGTAATCTGCTTTAATCTGCTTTAATCTGCGGTAAAGACAAAGGAGCGGTAAAAACCTGTCTCCTCCAGCAAAATCTGTCTCATCCGAAATCTGGTCCATCTGCTAAATCTGCTTTAATCTGCGGTAAAGACAAGGAGATGTATAAAGCCGTCTCACCAGGTACTCTCTACGACCAGAGGATCGCGCACCTATTTCCTTATATGCTGAGGGCAATGAAACCGGAGAACATTTCCAGTTTCATTGCCCTCGCCCTATGGATTAAATTTTTTACTCCGACTTAAAATACTTGTAGACCACTCCTGCTGCTGCAGCTCCTGCGATAGGAATAAGAATAAAAAGCCATAGCTGAGACAGCGCCCAATCTCCGACAAACAACGCCTGACTGATACTGCGGGCTGGATTTACTGAAGTCTGGGTTACAGGGATGCTGATGAGGTGAATCAGGGTCAATGCCAGCCCGATGATTAAGCCGGCAAATCCCGCAGGGGCTTTTGAATCTGTAACACCAAGAATAATCAGCAGAAACATAAATGTCATCACAAATTCGGTGACGATGGCTGCTGTCATGTTGTACTTCCCTATTGAGTGTTCACCATAACCATTTGCGCCGAAATTGCCTATATCAGATCCATTGCCGGTCATGATGATATACAAGACGCCTGCAGCGGCTATAGCTCCGAAGATCTGCGAAATAGCGTAGGGTAATATCTCTTTTGCACTGATCCTGCCAGCCATCCACAATCCAATGGTGACAGCGGGATTGAGGTGGGCACCGGAGATGTGGCCAAAGGAATAGGCAATGGTCAC
Source organism: Saprospiraceae bacterium (assembly GCA_031402955.1). Classification (GTDB taxonomy): domain Bacteria; phylum Bacteroidota; class Bacteroidia; order Chitinophagales; family Saprospiraceae; genus Opimibacter. The sequence goes on along the minus strand of JANNSS010000361.1, from coordinate 6,415 downwards.
GACTGTCAACCCAAAGGCCAGTGACACACCAAGTAATCCAATGCCTACATCCGGAAATGCCGCTGCCAACATAGCACTCCCAACACCTCCTAAGACAAGCCAGAAGGTTCCGATAAATTCTGCAATGTTCTTTTTCATTGAAATGGATTTAAGGTTATAAAATGGTTAGTGATTCGTGCACAGAGTGCTTTGTTGTTCGACCCGTTTTTCTTGATTTCTCTTTCCAGAATAAAGAGGAAATTGAAATGATGGCCTCTCATCGACGAAATATAATAGATGCAGACTATATAAAATAGGTTGTAGAAATAAAGCCACAAGAAAGCGATTTGATGATTTGAATATAGCCAGCCCCAATACCTCATGAGTTTATGCCAGACTTTGTTACCTTAAAGTCCGCTTAGCTATAAAATGGCCGCATTATTTATGCAAATTCAACTTTCGTCGTGCAAATACTTATGCCTTGCCTTATTCATTGGCATTTCAAGCTCACTCTATAGCCAGTCCAGGGTAGTCATGACACTCCAGACCAACTGGAAATTTGGAACGGGAAAACAACCAGATGCCTTGAAAATGGATTTCGATGATTCAAAATGGCAATCCGTCACCATCCCTCATGACTGGGCTATTGCTGGCCCATTTATCCCCGAAGGTGATGGCAATACAGGAAAGCTTCCCTGGAAAGGAGAAGGCTGGTATCGCTATCCGCTTGAAATTCCAAAATCATTCTCCGGAAAGCGTATCTATCTCCTTTTTGATGGGGTCATGGCTTTTCCACAAGTCTATGTCAATGGTGCTTTGGCCGGCTCATGGGATTACGGATACAACTCTTTTTATCTGGATATCACCGATCACCTCCAGTTCAATCAGAAGAACATACTTGCAGTGCATGTCGATACCCGGCAACACGACAGCAGGTGGTATCCCGGTGCAGGCATATATCGGAAAGTACAGCTCATCGCCCTTGACCCGGTGCATACAGATATCTGGGGCGTACAGATCACAACGCCTGTCGTCAAACCAAATTATGCAGATGTAAATGTTATCGCGAAGGTGGTCAATCAATCTGTGACCTTATTTGATGAAATTACGGTATCGTATACGATTCTCAGTCCGAATGGAAAAGAAATTGCAACTAAAGATGTAAAATCAAAACTGCCAGGTAATTCAAACCGCGATTTTGAAACAACATTTCAATTGACCGACCCTCAACGATGGGATATAGGACAGGGAGTTTTATATCGTATGCAAACAGTGGTGAAACGAGGTCAAGTACCACTCGACACCACCTACACCTCTTTTGGTATTCGGACTATACGGTTTGATGCGGATCATGGCTTTTATCTCAATGACCGACGCGTGCAGTTGAAGGGTGTCAATATGCATCATGATCAGGGTCCACTAGGCGCTGCATTTTATCCACGTGCTATGGAGCGGCAATTGGAGTTGCTAAAAAGTATGGGATGCAATGCTGTTCGGACGAGCCATAATGTAGCAGCACCCGAACTGCTCGATATGTGCGACAGCATGGGCATCCTTGTGTTTGACGAGATTTTTGACAAATACGATCAGAAAGCAGATATCGTCGATACTACCGATTTTGAAGATTTCGCCAGACGCAATGTCAGCAATTTTGTCAGACGTGATCGCAATCATCCATCAGTCTTCCTCTGGAGCGTAGGCAATGAAATCGGCGATGTGCAATGGAACAAGAATGGTGGTTTTGCAAAGCTCAATACGATGATCAATGAAGTGTTGCGCTGTGATCGTACCCGCCCCACCACACTCGTATGTGACAGTCGTAATAGCGCCAGCCTACGCCACTTCGATTATTATGATGTGCATAGCTGGAATTATGGCCGCAGGTATGATCTCGCACGTCAGCTTGAACCTAATAAATCTGTTATCATATCTGAATCTGCATCAACAGTAAGTACTCGTGGCTTTTATGAATTGCCCTTACCAGATAAGAAAACGGATTTTACAAAGTCGCTTCAAGTCAGTTCATACGATCTCAATGCGCCAGACTGGGCAGAGATTGCGGATGATGATTTTATGTGGCAACAAGATGAAGCATATGTGGCGGGTGAATTTGTCTGGACCGGCTTTGATTATTTAGGAGAGCCAACCCCGTACGACAATCAGAGCGTCAAGAAGCTAGGGATGACCGACAGAGAAGCATCTGTCAGTTCATACTTCGGCATCTTCGACCTGGTAGGTATCCCTAAGGACAGATATTATCTCTACAAGAGTTACTGGAAGCCTGAAGAGACCACAGTACATATATTGCCACACTGGAACTGGTCAGGGATGGAAGGCAAGACCATTCCGGTTTTCGTCTACACCAATGGAGATTGCGCTGAGCTCTTTCTCAATGGCCGATCCCTTGGCAAACAATGCAAAAACCCTGGCTCGGCAAAATCAAAAGAAAGATTTCGGTTGATGTGGAACGATGTATCCTATGAACCGGGAAAGTTGAAAGCCATTTCTTACCAAGAAGGTGTGCAGATCGGTGAGGCGATCATGAATACCGCAGGCGAACCCGCTGTATTGAAGCTGACTGCTGATCGCCAGGTCATCCATCGTGGAGGCATGGATCTCGCCTATGTCACCATCGAAGCTCAGGACCTAAATGGAAACCTATGCCCACTAGCAGATGATCTGGTAGAGATTGCTCTTGAAGGAAAAGGTACCATCGCCGGCGTCGGAAATGGTAATCCCCAATCCATGGATCCATTCCAATCCAACCAGGTGAGGTTGTTTTATGGAAAAGCAATGTTAATTTTACGATCAGCATCCGACAAGGGATCCATCAAGGTGACCGCATCAGCCAAACAATTAAATAACGCTATGACAACCATAATCGTTGAATAAACATAAAGCACTGTTGAATTCTGAAAATCTACTAGTTATGAGAAAACATTTACTCGCATCCCTTCTGCCTTTCCGCCTTTCCGCCTTTCCGCCGTTCTGCCCAAACTTTATAAGCCTCATAAGCTTCATAAGCCTTATAAGCTTTTCCAATACCTATGCGCAGTCTTGCCAGGACGCAAGCGTTGAAGTCAGTGCAACCGTACAAGCTGACCCTCCACGTATCACCCTCAACTGGCTAGCCAATGCTGGAGCCACACAATATTTTGTCTATCGTAAGTTGAAAACAGGTACCTCATGGGGAGCAGTCATCGGATCATTTAATGGCACAGCGACTCAATTTATTGATAGTACAGTCAATGCAGGAGTTTCTTATGAATATCGGGTGACACGGCAAGCAGCCAGCTATACCGGCTTTGGATATATCAATGCGGGTATCGAAGTGCCAGCCGTGCATTCCAGAGGTATCCTCATCCTGGTGGTTGACCAGTCGATGGTTGATTCACTTGCTTTCGAGATCGAACGATTCAAAGCTGACCTTGCAGGCGACGGCTGGAGAGTAGTGCAACACAATGTTTCCAGAACAGCAACAGTAACTTCTGTCAAGGCTTTGATTCTAGGCACCTATAATCTTGACAAGCCAAATACAAAAGCAGTGTTCCTGCTGGGGCGCATTCCTGTTCCGTATAGTGGAGACCTATATCCTGACGGCCATCCCGATCATGAAGGTGCATGGCCCGCAGATGTTTATTACGCTGACATGAATGGAACGTGGACAGACAATTCAGTCAACGTCACTGTAGCTAATGACGAACGTCACCACAATACTCCTGGTGATGGTAATTTTGACCAGAGTTTGTTACCTACAGAAGTGGAGTTACAACTCGGTCGTGTGGATTTTGCTAAGATGCCTGCCTTTGCTACCTCTGAACAAGAACTGTTGAGGAATTATCTGGATAAAGATCATGCATATAGACACAAACAATTTAGTGTCACGCGTCGTGGCGTCGTGGATGATAATTTTGGTTTCTTTGGTTCAGAAGCATTTGCAGCAAGTGGCTGGAAAAATTTCGGGCCGCTCGTTGGCCCTGAAAATGTGAAGGCTGATGATTATTTCGCCACTACTGCTGATAGCAGTTATCTGTGGGCCTATGGTTGTGGCGGAGGCTGGTATCAAGGCTCTGGTGGAATTGGTAGTACAGGTGATTTTGCCAACTCCAATCTGCAGAGTGTCTTCTCTATGTTGTTCGGCAGTTATTTTGGGGATTGGGATTCGCAGGACAATTTTCTGCGTGCACCACTTGCGCAAGGAACTACACTGACGAACGCCTGGAGTGGAAGACCACATTGGTTGCTACATCACATGGGCCTTGGAGAGAATATCGGATATAGTGCTCGCCTCACCCAGAACAATAACAGTCTCTATTTCTTCAGTTACGGCGCACGCTTTGTGCACATCGCACTGATGGGAGATCCAACCTTACGTAATGATGTAGTCGCGCCGGCCAGTAATGTTTCGGTGACCGATATCGGCCCCTATAATCAATTGATTTGGTCCCCTTCTCCAGAGCCGGTACTTGGCTACCATGTGTACTTCAAAGGGGAGGAGGATACTGAATTTGTATTATTGAATGAGACACCGCATCCGGATATTACCTATACACATGATTGTGTGGCCGATACCGGATTGCTCACCTATATGGTCCGGGCTGTCACATTGCAGCAATCCCCGAGCGGTACCTATTACAATCTCAGCCAGGGTAGTATCGATACAATCACGGGTACGGGTATTCCTGAGGTGGATGCACAAGCCACGTGGGAGATCATTTCAGATGATGTCGCTTTTACTAACCTCTCACTCAATGCATCTTCGTTTGCCTGGACATTTGGTGATGGTGAGTTTAGTTCAGAAGCCAATCCAACACACAATTACCAGGATGGTTTTTTCAATGGCAATGTTATTGCTACCAATGGTTGTGATACAGACACATTCTATTTTGATGTGTTGATCTTCACGGGTGTTAAGGATATCACAGAGGACCCATCTATCAGCGTTTTACCAAATCCTACTTCCGGCAGATTTAAGTTGAGCTGGACTGACAATGTGGGTGATGCTGTCGATGTGAAAATTTATTCCCTTGAGGGCAAACAGATCTATAGTCAAGATGCTGTTGTCAATGATGCTGAAATTGACCTTTCCGGAATTCCTGCCGGTATGTATGTGATGCATATCCTGAAAGACGGGGTGAGGAGTATGAAACGTGTGGTGTTGCAGGAATAAAATTTCTTCTACTTCATATTGTAAAAAAAAAGTGTAGGCATTGCCTGCACTTTTTTTATCCTAAGCGATATGCGTTGTCTTTGTCTGTTTCCATAAGCCTTGTTGTGTCAGAGACAACGAGCTTACAATGCGAACAAGCAAAAAAGCTTTTATCTCACCAGCGTCACATCTCCTGAGAAGTCTTTTACCAGCGTTTCACCATTGTCAATATAGGTTATACGGAGTATGTACACATACACTCCAGGATTCATTGGTTGTCCATTGAAGTTGCCTTCCCATTCAAAAGGAATGTCCCTTGATGCAAAAACAAGATTGCCCCAGCGATCAAAAATTTCACCATCGATGCGAAGTATGTTTTGCGGAAGGTTGGTGAACAGGGTAAATTTATCATTCACGCCACTGCCATCGGGCGCAAAGATATTTGGAATATAAAATACGGGTGATGGTGAACATACATCCTGTGGTAGTATGTCCGTTTGTGAGGCACCTTGATCACAGTACGTTTTTACTTCGACAAGATACTGACCAGGTGCCGAAACCGAAATCGAAGAATTGACAGATCCATTGTTCCAAAGATATGTGGCTTCAAAAGGTTGTGTTGCATCAAGGGTAAATATATCCCCGGGACACCAGAGCAGTTGTGGCGGGAGATTGAGGAGTATGACATTCGCATTTACTAAAACTTCAATACTATCGGTCTGAAGTCCACATACGTTACTTAACTGAAGAGAGTATATGCCTGTCTGCGTCACCAGCAATTCAGGAATCGTACTACCGTCCTGCCATACAATATCATACGCACCAGGAAATACTGATAGTAGAATTGACTCACTTTTACAGAGCGTTGTATCAGGCCCCAGATCAAAAGATGGCGGACCATTGATATATGAAATGCGCAGACTATCGGTTTGCTCCCCACATCTGTTTGAAGCAGTCAAAACATATAGTCCGCCAGGAGAAGTGACAGAAAAAGTTTCATCCGTACGTCCATCCTGCCACATCAGTGATACGCCCGCTGCGGATGTCGCTGTTAAAATCAATTCCTGGCCGTCACACAATGTTGAATCAGGGCCTAGATCTTGTGCAGGTGGATTTATTTCAAACAACACTTCGATCGTATCCTGGTCATTGCCACATGCATTGCTGACATTGATGGAGAAGACACCACTCTGTGTCGTCACAAATTGATCCAGTGTGGATCCATCCTGCCATAGATATTGGACACCTGATATGCCTGATTCAATAGTTATCGTTTCACCGTCACAG
>JANNSS010000360.1:0-3322 GCA_031402955.1 Saprospiraceae bacterium | reverse complement strand
CATAGGTTATTGGCCCGACGTTGAAACCATCCAACAACAATGGCAGGTGGAAAGAGCATTTGTGCCATTGATGGTTGAAGAACAACGGCAACAAAATATTGAAGGATGGAAACGCGCTGTTAAAGCTTCCATCGCCTGGGCAGAGAACAAGTGATGATAGCTGTATAACCATAAAAAGGAAAATGAAATAATCCCATGAAGCGAAAAGAAATGACAGGCCGGCTTGCGGAGACCAATGAGTGGGATATCTGTGTGATCGGTGGCGGTGCTACAGGGCTGGGTGTCGCGGTGGATGCAGCTTCAAGAGGGTTCAAAACTGTATTATTTGAGCGGTTTGATTTTGCAAAAGGTACTTCATCCCGGAGCACTAAACTTGTGCATGGTGGAGTCCGGTATCTGCAACAGGGAAATATACGTCTGGTCATGGATGCACTCAGTGAGCGTGGTCTGATGATGAAAAATGCTCCGCACCTGGTCAAGAACCTATCCTTTGTCATCCCCAATTACGAATGGTGGGAATCACCATTCTATGGATTTGGATTAAAAGCCTATGACTGGATGGCTGGTAATCTAGGATTAGGTTCAACAGAATTCTTATCCCTTGAAGAAACACTTGAAGCTGTGCCAACACTCGATCCGAATGGCCTAAGGGGTGGCATACGATATCATGACGGTCAGTTTGATGATACACGAATGGCGATTCATCTCGCGATGACCGCTGCTGATCATGGGGCGGTGATATTAAATTATTTTACTGTAGAGGATTTTATAAAGGACAGGGATGAAATATCTGGTGTGGTGGTCACGGATTCGTTGACAGGCACTCAATATAGAATCAAAGCTAAAGCTGTCCTCAATGCGACGGGCGTCTTTTCGGATTCGATCCTGCAGATGGATGATCCTGATGCAGCATCTGTCATCAGCCCAAGCCAGGGAATACATCTGGTGTTGGATAAGGAATTTTTGCCGGAGGATACCGCCATCATGATTCCCCGGACGGATGATGGCCGGGTATTATTTGCAGTACCCTGGCATCATAAAATCATTGTTGGCACCACGGATACACCTGTGGAGCATCCTGATATTGAGCCTCTGGCCAGGGAAGAAGAAATAGATTTTGTCTTACAGCATATCCGTGATTACCTGACGAAAGAACCGACACATAAAGATATCCGAAGTGTATTTTGTGGCTTGAGGCCTTTGATGAAAGGAACGGGCAAAACGGCAGCCTTATCCAGAGATCACCAGATCACCGTTTCTGCATCTGGTTTGATTTCGATCACCGGTGGAAAATGGACAACCTACCGACGCATGGCAGAGGATACTGTTAACGTAGCTGTACAACGAGCAAATCTACCCATGACGCCATCGGTGACTGCAGCACTGCCTGTCCATGGCTACCTGGAAGAAACAGATTTTAAAAGCGCATTGTACTATTATGGCACTGACAAGGAATACATCCTGGCGCTTGTAAAGAAAGAGCCATCCTTAGGTGATCTGATTCATGACCAATTTCCATATATCAGCGCTGAAATACATTGGGCAGTGAATGAAGAGATGTGTGTGACCATTGAAGATTTTCTGGCCCGCAGGACCCGCATGTTATTTTTAGATGCCAGGGCCTCAGTTGAAGCGGCACCGGTCGTTGCGCAGAGGATGGCAATCTTATTGGGAAAAGATGATTCATGGATTCGTCAACAAATTGAGGAATTTACTATTCTGGCAAAGAATTATCTTCCCGCTGATAAACCAGAAAACGTTTAAATGTAAGACTATGGCAGACCATTTTATCGGCGAATTTTTTGGCACACTGATGTTGATCATTCTGGGTTGTGGTGTGGTAGCTAATGTACTGCTGCATCAAACAAAAGGGCAAAACGGCGGATGGATTGTGATCACTTTTGGTTGGGCCATGGGTGTATTCATAGGCGTCTATACGGCAGTGCATCTTGGAGGTAGCGGGCATCTGAATCCGGCTGTGACAATCGCTTTTGCTTTATTTAAAGATTTTGACAATGCATTGGTTATCCCCTACCTTCTGGCTCAGATGTCGGGGGCGATTCTTGGAAGCAGTATTGTGTGGTTGATGTATAAACAGCACTTTGATGTCACAGAGGACAAAGAATTAATTCGTGCTGTATTCTGTAATACTCCGGCCATCAGGCATACAAGATATAATCTTATTACGGAGATCCTTGCCACTTTTGTACTTGTATTTGGTGCATTAGCGATGTCGCCATCAACGGATGCCCTTGGGACATTAAATGCATTACCGGTTGCATTGCTGGTGCTTGGTATAGGATTATCGTTGGGTGGGCCTACCGGGTATGCAATCAATCCGGCCAGAGATTTGGGACCGAGGATTTCTCATTCTATTTTACCGATCAAGACAAAGGGGCACAGTGACTGGGGCTATGCCTGGATTCCTGTAGCCGGACCCATCGTAGGTGCATCCATTGCTGTACTCATTTATAATATGCTGTAGTATGAAAATCATCATGATCTTTTTTGCTGTGATTATTCCTTTATGCGGATATACGCAGACACCAGAAGAGAAATTAGTACAAATGGGAATCACACTTCCGCCGGCACCTAATCCTGCCGCTAATTATGTCAATGCGGTACGGACAGGGAATCTTCTTTTTCTCGCGGGGAAAGGGCCGAGCAAACCTGATGGATCGTACATCACCGGAAAGGTCGGTATTGATCTTACCGTCGAACAAGGTTACGAAGCGGCGAAGAGCGTTGCCATCAATCAGATTGCAGTCCTGAAACATGAACTCGGTGACTTAAGTAAAGTGAAGCGTATCGTCAAGGTATTAGGCATGGTTAATTCAGGGCCAGATTTTACGGATCATTCGAAAGTGATGAATGGCTATTCAGACATGATGGTGGCTGTTTTTGGTGAAGCAGGTAAACATGCAAGATCTTCTGTGGGGATGTGTTCATTGCCTTTTGGCATTGCTGTCGAAGTGGAGATGATTGTGGAGGTGGAAGATTAGTTTCTTTTGCTAAAGCAAAAGTTGGGCAGAACGGAGGAAGGGGATATATATTAATTCTCTGCCTGGTCCCTGAGCTTGTCGAAGGGTAGAAAAAGTGCACAACTTCTTTCGCCACCTCTTCGCTTGCGATGAGGGTGGCGGCGTGTTAGGTCTTGTCTATATTCCCTTCGACAAGCTATGGGACCACCTTAAAGCCAATGAAGAAGTGTCGTAAGGGTTGCAAAAATTGAATTGACATCCTGGAGATGCAAGGAGGAATTAAATTTAATAAGTTATATTTAGTGAACTTTAAGAACCAAATTATACTCCAGCGTATGAAA